>NZ_JBJJXH010000007.1:0-110879 GCF_045504005.1 Campylobacter canis
GGCTCTTTTATCTCATGGTTTAGGAATTTAAAGAAGGATATTAGTCCTGTTGAGATTAGGTTGAGGGGTTTGAGGAAGCGAGAGACGATGAATATCAGGACGGTAACAATGATTATTATAAAAAAGGTAAAAAATATCGTCTGTTCAAATAAAATTGTTTTCAATGTATCATCATAATCAGAAACCGAATTCGTAGAGCAAACCAACCAATTTAAAGTGTCATACATACTGCAAGCGGCTAATTTTTCATTGCCGTCTATGTTATATGAAAATGTTTTGCCGTTATGTTGATTGTAGTAGTTTATAAAACTTTCTACTACTTTTGCGCTATTTTCATCTTTTTCAACCACAAGCTTTCTGTCTGGATGATAAACCATGGTTTTTGCGCTCATGTCTATGATAAACACAACTCCGCTAGGACTATCTTTTATCCCGCCGAGTGATTTTGCAAGCTCATCTATAAGCATATCCATTCCAAGTACCGCAACTACTTTTCCATTTACTACAACAGGTTTTACGGCACTCATTACGAGCAAGCCTTTTGATTTGGTTACATAAGGAGCTGTAAATGCAAGCCCTCCTTTTGCAACGGCGGTCTTATACCAGCCGCGAGTTCTTGCATCGTATTGCTTATTTTGCATATTAAAAACAGCCACTTTAGGCTTCTTTCTATCTTCGGTTAATGATATGGTAGCCATTTCGCCGTCATTTGCAAAGCCTATAAAAAACTCCTCCAAGTTCATAAAAGTAGTTACATTAGCAAGGTCTTTTATCAAATTTGACCTATCTCCAAAAAGTAATTCATGGTTGTGCTCAAGATAACTTACCGCATCCTCTACAGCTTTTATCCTTGAGCTCATATACTCATCCACAAATATACTACTCGCAAGAGCCGTCGACTCCTTAGAACCGTGTGTGACATCTAAAAGAACGTCTTTTGTCTTACTGTAATTTATAATTGCCATTATAAAAAACACTACCGACAATAATAAAAATATACAGACAGCTATCTTGCTTGAAATTTTCCTCAACACCATAAACTCCTTTTTATATTTTTGTAAATTATTTTATTGGAGTTAATATTTTATTTATATAATATTAAATTACAATTAATCAATAAAACAAATTTGATTTTTGTGTAAAATTTTAGTTTCTTTTATTGTAGAAATTTCTTTTAAATTCGCTAAATTTACCTTGCAATATCGCTTCTCTCATCTGCTTCATCAAATTTAGATAGTAGTGCAAGTTATGCAGACTTGCTAAGCGGAAAAATGTAAGTTCGCGCGCTTTGTAGAGGTGATTTAAGTAGCCGCGCGAGTAGTTTTGGCAGGTATAGCATGAGCACTCTGGATCTATTGGTGCGTGGTCGTTTATAAATTTGGCCGATTTGATATTTATCTTGCCAAAGCTTGTAAATAAAGTTCCGTTTCGCGCATTTCTGGTCGGCATTACGCAGTCAAACATATCAACTCCACGCTCTACGTTTTCTACCAAATCTTCAGGCGTTCCAACTCCCATTAGATATCGCGGGCGATTTGCGTCTATATAAGGCATAACTCCCTCGACCGTATCATACATCTGCTGGTTGCTCTCTCCTACGCTTAAGCCGCCTATCGCAAGTCCGTCAAATTCCATCTCGCAAAGCGCTTGGGCGCAAAATTTACGCGCTTCATAGTCCGTCCCGCCTTGGATGATACCAAATATATTTTGCGTTAGTCCTGCCCCATTAGTTTGTTTGAATTTATGATAATCAATAGCCTCTTTAGCCCAATTTATCGTCCTTCTTATACTAAGCTCGACGCGTTTAGGCTCGGCCGGTAGGGCGATAAGATCATCAAGTATCATCATGATGTCCGAGTTTAGATCATACTGCGTATCAAGCACGCTTTTTGGCGTAAAATAGTGAGAGCTGCCGTCTATATGGCTTTTAAAGTGGATTCCGTGCTCATCCGGTTTTGAAATTTTGCTAAGAGAAAACGCCTGAAAGCCGCCGCTATCGGTTAAAAAAGAGCGGTTAAATTTGCTAAATCCATGAAGTCCGCCAAATTCTTTTACAACCTTGCTCGTAGGGCGTAGATATAAGTGATATGTGTTTCCTAAAATGATCTTGGCGTCTAAAATTTCCATCATATCTTTTGCGTCTAAACTCTTAACGGCGCCAACCGTTCCTACAGGCATAAAAACAGGGGTTTGTATGGTCGAATGAGCGGTGGTTAAAGTGCCTGCGCGTGCGTTGCCGTCCGTTTTATCTATACTAAAAGTCATTTTGCTATAATGTCCTTTTTAAATTTTGGAGTTGTTATGAAAAATATTTTGATAATTGCAGATGGAATTGTAGCAAAACATTTCTTAGAAAGATTGTTTGTAACCAAGAACAGTTCGCATCACTACAGTATCATAACCCACAAAGAGGGCATCGTGCCTAGCGGGCTTAAGATAGAAAATTTTTCATTTTATAACTTTGATCCAACCAGTCTTGATAGATTAAAACGCGCAGCTGACGGGTATTTTAGCCAGTTTTTGATAGTGCTTGAGGATAAATTTGAAGCTCTTAGCGTTTATAGAAATTTACGTCAAATAAGCAAAAAAACCGATATGCTTATCTTTGATACGTGGGGGCTTAATGACGATAATGAAATAAGCCAAGATAAGCATTTGACGCTACTTGACGGACGAAATATAATGACAATTAGGCTTATGGACTATCTTCCGGATATGCCAGTGATTGCCGACAATATAGGTCTTGGCGAAGGCGAGATAATGGAGGTCAAAGTTCCCGTGGGAAGCTCTTTCATGTATCGCCACATAGGCTCCGTGCAGCAGAAAAAATGGCGTATCGCTATGGTTTATCGCGGATCAAATTTTATGATAGCGCGTCCAAATTTGATGATCTTGCCAAACGATACCTTGCTGATAGTGGGTGAACCAAGCGTGCTTTTAAGCGTATTTAAAAGCATAAAGCGTGAAAAAGGGCAGTTTCCTAGTCCGTTTGGGTTAAATTTATATACTCTTTTGGATATGAAACACATGAGTCAAGGCGAGTGCATGAGGCTGATTGACGAGAGTATAGCGCTAAATGAGCGTCTAAATAATCGTCGCTTGTATATAAAAGTGATAAATCCGACGATGAATCCTGTCTACGAGAGGCTAAAAGAGCTTGAAGATAGCTCCATAATCATATCTTTTGATTATTTCTCATGCTCGGCTGGTGTGATAAAGTCTGATATTTTAGCATTTGATATAGGGCTTGTGATAACCGATAATAAATTTTTTAAAGCCAACAAAAAGCTGTTGTTTGATATCAAAAAGCCTGTTATGAAGATAGGAGTCGGGAATTTAAGCCAACTTAAAAAGGGTGTTATCTTAAGCGGAAGCGAGGATATGGAGAGCCACTCTTCGGTGATACTTGATTGTTGCTCGCAACTTGATGTGGATATCACGCTATATCACTTTGATACTATGAATTCAAACGATGATCAAAGTATCGTCGAGCACTTTGAAAATTTGTCTAAAATTTTCGGCAAAAAAGTTGAAATCATAAACGATAAAAGCGAAAATCCGCTCGTAAAACTTTCAAATGAAAAAAATCTGCTTCAGTTTATATCTTTTTCTAAAAAGATGAGCAGGAGGGATATTTTTGCTATTTTTTCAAACGATATGAACAGGCTTTATGGTAAATTAAGCGACAATATTCAAATTTTTATACCGATAAACTAGGAAATTTAGATAAAATAGAGTTAATAAAATATTAAGGCAAAGCGTGAAAATCGATATAAATTTAAAAGACGAATCAAGAAACTACACTGTTTTTATAAATGAGCTAAGAGAGCTTAAAATTGATACTAAAGTAGCCGTTATAACCAATCCGAAAGTCGCAGGATTGCACCTTAATGGCTTGCTTGAAAATTTAGAATGCAAAGAAAAATTTATAATAAGCGTGCCGGATGGCGAAGAGTATAAAAACCTAGGCACTATAGAGCAAATTTTAGAAGAGCTTTTTACCAGCAAGCTTGATAGAAGTAGCGTTATCATAGCTTTTGGTGGCGGCGTGATAAGCGATATGGCGGGATTTGCGGCAAGTATTTATCAAAGAGGGATTAAGTTTATAAACATCCCTACCACGCTTCTAGCTCAAGTTGATGCAAGCGTAGGCGGAAAAACAGGGGTTAATAATAAATTCGGCAAAAACCTAATCGGCTCGTTTTATCAACCGCGAGCCGTTTATTGCGAGAGTAAATTTCTAAAAACGCTTCCAAAGCGCGAATTTGCGGCAGGAGTAGCAGAAGCCATAAAGATGGCTGTGATGTTTGATAAAGATATGTTTGAGTGGCTTGAGGGCGCAAATTTGCAAGATGAAGCTAATTTGCAGCAGCTTATATATAAAAGCGTCCTTTTAAAAGCTAAAGCCGTTGAAGCCGATGAGCTTGAAAAGGGCGTAAGAGCGGTGCTAAACTACGGACACACCTTTGCTCACGTGATAGAAAACGAGACTGAGTATAAGAAATTTTTACACGGTGAAGCCGTAGCCATCGGTATGAATATGGCTAATGCTTTAGCCGTTAGAATCGGGCTTTTAAGCTTAGAAGAAAAAGACAGAGTTGAAAATTTGCTACTTAAATTTAACCTTCCGACAAGATATAGCATAGCTAATGCGGATAGCTTTTATGAAGCGTTTTTCCTTGATAAGAAGAGCGAAAATTCAGCTATCAAATTTATTTTACCAAAGGGAATTGGCGGATATGAGATAAGAAAAGATATCAACAAGGATATCGTAATGGAAATTTTAAGCGAGTTCAGATGAAAAAGTTGCTTGTATCTTTGGTTTTTTGCTTGTTTGCTTTTGGTGCAAATGAAGTGGCGCAGGATTATAACTCTACTAAAGAGGCCGCTTTGCTTGATTTAAGAACTGCACTTACTTCTATCGACGAGCAGTTATCGGGCAATATCTGGATAACAAGATACTCAAACTACAATACCTTTCAAAAGCTCACAGCCGAGCTTACAGAGGTTGAGGCTAATTTAAAAAAAGTGCCTAAATCAAACAGCGAAAAGATGCTTGAACTGCAAAAAAAACAGAACACGCTAAGAGAGCAGATAGAGCTTTTAAAAGAATTTGAAAAAGCGCCATTTTCGAGTATGATCACGGCTCCAGAGATAGAAAATTTACAAAAGATCACAAATCCCGTGGCTGTTATCTCGGGATTTTCTTACATAAAGCAGCTTAGAAGTGAAAAGGACGAGTATAAAGAGCGCTTAACTGGACTTGATAAGATCATAACCGAACTTAATAAAAAAGAGGAAATTTTATCAAATATCGTAAGACTGAACGATGATGAAAAATTTAAGAGCGATCTTATCGAGCTTAGGCAAGAGATAGTTGAATTTAACGCTGCTAGAGATATAGCTCAAACCACTTATAGCGTCTATGAAAAAAGAGTTAGCGAGGCTATGGATAGAGCAAGCGAGGATATAAAGGCTCAGGCTATAAAGGCTCTTAATATTGCAATTTTATTAGTTATTATCATAGTTCTTTCGTTTTTATTTAAATTTATCACCAAAAAGACTATAGCCGACAACGAGCGCTTATATACGGCGAACAAATTTATAAATTTGGTAAATATCACTCTTGTTATCGTTATCTTGCTTTTTGCCTATATCGAAAACGTAACTTATCTGGTTACCGTGCTTGGTTTTGCCTCGGCGGGTATCGCTATTGCTATGAAAGATATGTTTATGAGCATGCTTGGCTGGACGGTTATCGTTTTTGGCGGTAGTTTTCACGTAGGAGATCGTATCAAGGTGCGAAAGGACGGTGAAAATTTCGTAGGCGACATCATAGATATCTCGCTTTTAAGAATGACGATTTATGAAGATGTAACTCTGAATACTTATATGTTTAATCGCCGTGCAGGTCGTATCATCTTCGTGCCAAACAACTATATATTTACCGATCTTATAGCCAATTTTTCACACCAAGGCATGAAGACGGTTTGGGACGGTATAGATATCACGCTTAGTTTTGACTCAAACCATAAAAAAGCAATGTATATCATGAAAAATATCGTGCGCAAATACTCCAAAGGCTACACCGATATCGCCAAAAAGCAGATGAGCAAGCTGAGAAATCAATACAGTATTAAAAATCCAAACGTGGAGCCTAGAATTTTTTCTCTGATTGAGCCTCACGGTATGAAAATTTCTGTTTGGTATATGACAAATTCCTTTGCTACGCTAACTCTTAGAAGCACGATAAGTGCCGAGATCATCGAAAGTTTTGCGGCGGAAGACGATATCGTGATAGCATATCCTACTCAGACTCTTTATATGGATAAGCGTGTGCAGGCGGCAGAGAAAAAACCGATAGAAAATAGCGAAGAAGTAAGTTTATGAGAGAGAAAATTTACTTTAAAACCTTTGGATGTCGCACAAATATCTACGACACCGAGCTTATGAAAAGCTACATAAAAGACTACGATATCACAAACAACGAAAACGAAGCCGATATCGTAGTGATAAACTCATGCACCGTTACAAACAGCGCAGATAGCGGCACTAGAAGCTATATAAACAGCGTTAAAAAACGTGGCGCAAGGGTGATACTTACAGGATGCGGTGCGGTTAGTAAGGGCAGGGAGCTTTTTGATAAAAGCTCTGTTTTTGGTGTAATAGGGGCTAGTAAAAAAGAAGACATAAATTCGCTCTTAAAATTTAAAAACCCGTTTTTTGAGCTTGGAAATTTAGAAAGTATCGATAAAAATATCGTTACAAACTATGAAAATCACACTAAGGCTTTTATCAAAATTCAAGAAGGATGCGACTTCATCTGTAGCTACTGCATTATCCCCTCGGTACGTGGCAAAGCAAGAAGTATGGATGAAGAAAGCATACTAAAAGAGGCTAAAATTTTAGCTTCAAACGGCTATAACGAGCTGGTTTTAACAGGAACTAATATCGGCAGCTACGGCAAGGATACGGGCTCATCGCTTGGAAAGCTACTTCATAGGCTTGGGAGCATAAACGGCATAAAGCGAATTCGCCTTGGAAGTATCGAGCCAAGCCAGATAGATGAGAGCTTTAGAGAAATTTTAAAAGAAAGTTGGTTAGAAAGACACCTTCATATCGCGCTTCAGCATACAAGCGAAGATATGCTTAAGATAATGAGGCGCAGAAACAGAGCGCTTAAGGATATTGAGCTGTTTTTAGAACTAGCGGAGCTTGGATTTGCTCTTGGGACTGATTTTATCGTAGGACATCCGGGAGAGAGCGAGCAAATTTGGACCGAAGCGCTAGAAAATTTTAAAAAATTTCCACTCACTCACTTGCACTGCTTTGCTTATTCACCAAGAAACAACACTCACTCAGCAACTATGAAGATCGATGTGAGCGGAGATGTGGCAAAAAAGAGGATGAAAATTCTCCAAGAGATAGTGGCGCAAAATAATTTGAAATTTAGAAGTGATAATAAGACAGCTTTAAATATCTTAGTTGAACAGAAAAACGGTGAATTTTATGAAGGATTTGATCAGTTTTATAACAAAGCGAAGATAAAAACTGAAAAAGATATACAAAAAGAGTGGGTGGTATTAGATGAGTATGAGATCAAAAGCGAGGCAAACTATGCGCAAATTTAAACTTAGCAAAAAGGGAATCATCTTAGCTCTAGCCTTAATACTGGCTATCTTGATGCTTAATGTGGTCTTAAATAACCGACCTAAAAGCCTAATATATGAAAGTTACGAGCAATTACTTGACGGAAATTTGATTAAAAAAGCCATGGTAGCGCAAGATGAGATAATCATAACGACCAGCGGCGGACACAAATACTCTATCGTTAAAGATGGAATCGATATGAATAAATTGGTTCAAAAAGTGCCCGTAAGTATAGATAAAGAGTACCCTATCGTGCAAGAAATTTTAGCGATCATTTTTCTTATCGGGCTTGGTTACGGCGCGCTGTTTTTTTATACAAGATTTAAGCTAAGACAAAAAAACGAAAGCAAAAATAGCGAAAAAGTTAATGTTTATGATTCTGAAAATATCTTTGCAAGCTCGGTGATGCCTGCTATTTCAAACGTAAGCTTTAGCGATGTAGCGGGCATAAAAGACGTAAAATTTGAGCTTAGCGAGATAGTGGATTTCTTAAAAAATCCTATTAAATATAAAAAATTCGGTATTAAAATGCCAAAAGGTGTGCTTATGATAGGGCCTCCCGGAGTCGGTAAGACGCTTGTGGCAAAGGCCGTAGCTGGAGAGGCTAACGTACCGTTTTTTTACCAAAGCGGTGCGGCGTTTGTGCAAATTTACGTAGGAATGGGCGCAAAAAGGGTTAGAGAGCTGTTTTTAAAGGCTAAGGCTTACGCACCTTCGATAATCTTTATCGACGAGATAGATGCGGTGGGTAAAGTGCGCGGAGGAAGTAGAAACGATGAGCGCGAGGCTACGCTAAATCAGCTTCTTACCGAAATGGACGGCTTTGAGGATAACTCGGGCGTCATAGTGATAGCTGCAACAAATAGGATCGAGATGATAGATGAGGCATTGCTTCGCTCGGGCAGATTTGATAGGAGAATTTATCTATCGATGCCTGATTTTTCAGACAGAGTTGAAATTTTAAAATCGTATCTGAAAGATAAAAGCTCTAGCGTATCGCCTGAGGATATCGCTAAGATAAGTGTCGGATTTTCAGGAGCCGCGCTTGCCACTTTGGTCAATGAAGCTGCCATAAACGCACTTAGGAACAACAAAGGCACAATAGATATGAGTGATTTTGAAAGTGTGCTTAATAAAGTCTTGCTTGGTAAAAAACGAGTGCTTAGCTATAGCGACGAAGAGAAGAAAATTCAAGCTCTTTATCAGAGCGCAAAGGCTCTAAGTGCTTATTGGTTCGGGGTTGAATTTGAAAAAATTTCGCTTGTGGAAGATCACTTCAGAGCTGCCGAGCGAGAGATAGAGTCTAAGACTCAAATGCTTTCTCGCATAAAGGTATGCTTAGCCGGTATGAGTGCGCTAAAAGAGAGTAGGGATGATGTGTTTTCAAATGCGCATAGCGACATAGCAAAAGCAAAAGAGATCGCTCAAAATATGGTCTTTGAATACGGCATGGGCAAAACCCTTGTGCCAAATCCTGCCGATGTTGAGGCTATACTTCAAGAGGCTTACGGTGAGATATCGGAATTTTTACGCGGTATGAAGGATCAAACGGAAATAATTTGCGAATACATACTAGCAAATGAAAGTATAGACAAGGCGAGTATTAAAAATATAATACAAAGCTCTTATGAATGATTTGCAATAATATGCTAAAATCGCACATATTTTAAAAACGGAGTAAATTTTATGAAGATAAAAATAGGAATTTTAACGCTTAGCGATAGAGCTAGCGACGGTACTTACGAGGATTTATCAGGACCCGCGATAAAAGAGGTCTTAGATGGCTGGATAACAAGTGAATGTGAGTATGTGTATGAGGTGATTCCCGATGAGTTTGATTTAATCAAAGAAAGACTCATAAATATGAGCGATAACTTAAAATGCGATCTCATACTAACAACAGGTGGCACGGGTCCTGCGCTTCGGGATGTAACTCCTGAGGCGACTGAGGCTGTTTGTGAAAAGATGATGCCTGGCTTTGGCGAGCTTATGAGAACCGCAAGCTTAAAGTACGTCCCTACGGCCATTTTATCACGTCAAACCGCAGGAATTCGTAAAAACAGCCTGATAGTAAATTTGCCGGGCAATCCAAAGGCCATTCGTGAGTGTTTAGAGCCGATATTTCCTGCGATTCCTTATTGTATAGACCTTATAGAGGGCGGATATATACAAACCGATGAAAATGCAATGAAGGTCTTTAGACCAAAGCAAAAGAAGATTTCTTAGAAAACCTTCTTTTGTTAAAAGAAATTTAAAAACAAGTTGGTTATATTTGTTTTTAAATTTCTATAGAATTAACTTATTTCAAGCTCATACAGTTTTGCTTCTTTTAAGAAAGCATAGAAAGCCAAATTTGTAGAAACTATTAAACCTCTTTTTCCGTTTAAAAAATTTCTTCTTATAAAATAAGATTTAAAAAAAGTTATCGGGAATAAAAAGAAAAGTTTTAACACAGATGATTTTTTATTTTTATGAAATTTTTCTATTGCTCTTAAAGATGAGTAATTATTTATTTTATTGATATGAGATTTGATTTTATTGCTGCCGTAATCGTATATAAAATTTTTACTATTCTTGATTCTTCCATTAAATTTTATGCTTTCATGAACAAGCTTATCTGGATAGTATCCCATATTTTTTTTAAAAAATCTTATTCTTTGAATAAACCTGCCATATTTATTGAATGAGCCTAAATACATACTAGAAATTTTAATGTTCAGCGCATCTATATTATTGTCTTTTATGGTTTGTTCTATTTCTTTTTTTAATTCCGACGATAATTCCTCATCGGCATCCAAATTTAAAACCCACTCCTTAGAGCATAGGTTTTTTGCATACTCTTTTTGATCTGCATAGTTTGTAAAATTTCTATGATAAATTTTATCAGTATATCTTCTGGCTATTTCTAATGTATTATCACTACTTCCACTGTCCAGGATGATAATTTCCTCAAAGTCTTTAACGCTTTGTAAAACCCTATTTATATGCCCTTCTTCATTTTTACATATAATATACACCGAAGCACTGATCATAATTTATTCCTAACTCTAGTAATTTTTAACCAAAAATCAATAAAACTTTCAGTTCCTAATATACCTATACGTTTTATTTCAAATTTGTCATCGCCTTTTTTATAAACTCCTCGTTTTACGGTTACTGCGTTTTTATATCCTGCTTCCATACAAATTTTTGATAATGCAAAGTTATATTTTCCGTATGGATAAGCAAATGAATTACACTCTATTTTTGTAATTTTTTCTACTGCTTTTTTTGAGTTTTTTAACTCATCAACAACTTCTTTGATCTCTAGTTTTTCTAAATTTATGTGTGACATTGTATGCGATCCAAATTCTACAATATCGCACATTTGTATTATTTGTTCATTGTTAAGCATACAAGATAGAAAAGATGTATTTTTTTGATCCCAGTGATTATTTATTTGATTTGGAACAATGTAAATTGTAGCCTTAAATCCATATTTTTTTAGTATCGGATAAGCATTTTTATAATTATCCATAAAGCCATCGTCAAATGTTATACAAACTGCTTTTTTCGGTAGTGTTTTTAGACTCAATAATTCGCTTATAGTATAGCTGTTAAATCCATTTTTTTTAAGCCAAGATATATGTTTTTCAAAATCTTTCGGAGCTACTCTCCATTTATCAAATTTTTCGTTTTTATGTTCGTTTATGCTATGATACATTAATATTCTTGGATGATTATAAGATATCGGTATTCTCCACCAATTATACCTAAGAGATACTGCTGCTAGGCTTATTAAAAGCAGATAAAATAACCAAATCATTTTAATAAACTCTTATAGGCTTGTATATATTTTTGAGTCATAGTCGTTATGCTAAATTGCTCTTTTTTTTCTTTTATTTGACTAAATATTTCCATAAATTTATCATAGTTTTCATGCACATTGTTTAATTTTTCTGCAAGTGTATTTTCATCACGCCGAAATACAAGCTCTTTTCCTATTATATCCTTATGGTTTGAAATATCTGAAGCTACTAGAAGCTTTGCATATAAAATAGCCTCTATAAGAGATATTGAAAGACCTTCCGTTTCTGAAGCGATAACCTGTAAATCTGTTGAATAAACGTAGTCTGCAACATTTTCTTGAAAACCTTTAAATTCGACTTTGTTTGATATGTTTAAATCTTTTGCAAGTTTTTCCAAGTTGTTTTTTTCATTACCTTCACCTAATATAATAAGATTAAAATCAAAATTAACTTTCGATAATGCTTTTAAAAGTAGATCGAATCCTTTAACTTTAGCCAATCTTCCGACTGCTAAAATGTTAAAATTTTTACCAAGTTCTATTTTGTGCGGTGTTTTTGTCGCGACCCCATTTGTAATTAATATATTTTTTTTGGAATTCATGTACTCCATTGTCTCGGTAGAGACAGCCACTCCGATATCTGCATAAGAGTTGTTCTTTTTAAATTCAGCATTATGCCTAGTCACGACAAGCGGTATTTTGTAGTCTAAAAATAACTGAGCATATTTCATTATCTCAAGTTCTTTTGTATTGTGACAATGAATTATATCCGGTTTTATTTTTTTTAAAATTTTAGCTGTTTGCAATAAAAAAATAGGGTTGTATCTATTTTTTTCAAAATCAAACTCAATCAGTGTTACTTTTTCTTGCTCTAGGTATTTTTGAATTTCTGATTTACTTAAAATATATACATCATGTTTTCTAGACATCTCATTACAAAGATCCGTGCAGACTTTTTCGGTTCCTGCAAATTGAACCCAATGAAGAGTATGTAAAATTTTCATACTGTCTCTCCATTTTTATAAATAATATCTTTCCATTCGTAGTTTTCACTAAAACTTTTATTATATATAGTCTCTATCATAAATTTACTCACTCTTTTTGCATTAGCTATTTCTAAAGCTTTCCCTCTTCCTCTTTGTGCTATTTCAATAAATTTGTCATTGGTTAAATAGTCTTTTATTTTATTAAAACAATCATTTGGATTGTCAAAATATACTATCTCTTTACCGTCCTCAAAAAATCTTTCAAATCCATTTATCCTGGGACTAAATGTGCAAATACCTGCCCCCATAAATTGAGCCATTCTATCGCTTGCTCCTAGAAATTTATTAGAATGATCCGCTTCTAACTTATCATCTCTGTTAAAATTAATAGCTATCTTTGCTTTTGCTATTTCTTGAAAAAAATCATCTCCAAATACGGGCTTATTACCAAGACTTGCATAAATTTTGCATTTTATGTTGTTCTCTTTGCAAAATTTATCCAACAAGGTTGCAAATTTATATCTTATATCTTCTTTATAGTCACGTGCTATATATATGATATCCGTCTCTTTTCTTAAGTCGTATTTTTTATCTAGCGTAGAGTCTGATATATTTGGAATAAATGCAAATTTAGTATTATGGTAAATTTTGCTAAGCTCTTCTAAATTAATAGCATTTGGATAAAAAAACACTTCAATCTCTTTTAAATTTTCGAAAAATTGAGGAATTTCTTGCAGGTGATCTACGTACCACTGTGCTACTTTTAAACCAGGAAGCTTTTTCTTTATTTTTTCTATGGTATTTGTTGTTATTTTTTCCGCTTTTCCCATAAGCAATAGATCTGGTTTTATGTTTATGCAAATTTCAATAAGTTTTTCATTCATTTTTTTAAGACCGCTATTTTTTATATTGCAAAATCTCAAGCTTCTTTCCCAGTCTCTATAACTAAAATCATATACAAAGTGTCCGTTTTGTATAAGACCGTGAGATATCTTCCTTTCCATTCCGTAAAAAAAGTTGCCATTATCATATTCGTTAAATATTGCACAATGTATTATTTTAAGACTCATTTTAAATTCTCATAATAATTTAATAAATTATTCAAGTAGCTACTAAAACTAAACTTATGTCGTTCATTATTTACAAACAAAGCAAACTCTTTGTTAAATTTATCATAATTTTCTTTTACTTCAATTATTTTTTTTGCACAATCTTCTTTATTTGGACTAAAGAGGAATTTGGAGTTTAATACCTCACTTATACCGCCAACCCTTGTTGCAATCAAGACATTTGAATAAAAAATGCCTTCAATTAAAGTATTTGGCAACCCTTCGCTTCTTGACGAGATAACTTGCAGGTTCGCTCCTTTTAAGATTTCTAATATATCAGTTCTAAAACCCAGAATGGTGACTTTATCGTTTAATTCAAGATCAGTTATAAGTTGTTTTAAATTATTTTCTTCTTTTCCTCTTCCTATTATAAATAACCTAAAATCAAAATTTAATTTTGATGAGGCTTTTATTAGTTCGTCAAAGCCTTTGATGTAATCAAGTCTTCCAATGGCAACTATGCTAAATTTTTCAGTAAGTTTTTTTGGTTGGATATCTACCTTTTCTATACCAAAATACAATACTTTGCTTTTTTGTCCTATGGTATTTGCTACTTCTTTAGAGACACTAATGACGTTTTGTATCTTGTTAAAAATTTTACCTTTTCTGATGTTATGTTTTGTAGCAACAAATTTTTTATTTATAAATTTATTGATAATGTAAAATATTTGACTTGCTTTGGCTCCGTGTGTATGTATTAAATCGTATTTAGAAACTATTTTGTATATTTCTAAATACAAAAAAGGGTTGTATCTTTTATCAAAACTTTTATATTCATACACTTTAATTTGACAATTAAGTTTATATGTATACTCACAGCCTTTTGGAACCACTAAGGCTACTTCGTGTTTTAAACAAAGGGCGTTTAGTGTTTTTATTATAATATTTTCAACTCCTCCAAAAATAGTAGAACAAGAAATATAGCAGATTTTCATCTTGCTCGTCCTTTTTTTATTTTAAGCATAAAGCTTAATATGCCGCTTCTTCCACTTATTAATATTCTTGGTATTTCATGATTTGAATAGCTACTTTTATATACATCGTTATGTGTTGTAGTTGCAAAATGATAGTATTTTTTGGCTATTTTAACGCATTTATCATTCAAAAACCCAAACGGATAGGCAAAACTTTTACATTCTATACAAAAAGTGTTTTCTATAAGTCTTTTTGATTCACCTAATTCAAAATCTAATTCTTCCTCGTCTAGATTTGGCAAATTAGCATGTGTTATTGTGTGAGAACCAATCTCTATAATACCACTCTTTAAAAGTTCTCTTACATCATTGTTAGACAGCATTATCTCTTTGTTCAGTTCATTGCTACTTTCCCCACTGTCTCTATCTTTTGCCCAGTTGTTATTCAACCTGTCTACGACAATAAAAATGGTTGCTTTAAAGCCGTATTTTTTTAGTAAAGGCAAAGCATTTATAAGGTTATCTTTATATCCGTCATCAAAAGTTAAAATTATTGATTTTTTAGGTAAGTTGCTTGAAATTTCACTCAAAAAATAGCTTGTAAAACCATTTTTTTTCAACCAAATAAGATGTTTTTCAAACTGTTTTGGTTTTACTCTCAATCTATTGAATTTTGACTCTTTTTCATCTAAATGTTCACTTATCATATGGTACATTAGTACTCTTGGATATGCTAAGTCAATATCCTTTTTCCACCATTTAAAACGTATGGAAAATATCGCAAAAAAAATAAAAATTAAACAAACTATAAAATATATCAAACTACTGCCTTGTCTTTCATTGCCAAAAAACTAAAAATAGTAACATAGCTTAGAAGTTCTTTTGAGCTAAAAATTCCAAAATCAAATTGGCAAACTACATATATATAAAAAAACATTATCATTATTTTATAATTTTTATTTTTAAGTATAGTTAATAATATATATAAATTTATGGTTGTAAAAAATATAAAACCGACAATCCCTGTGCTAAAAAGGATTTCCATAATCATATTATGTGGAGCTGAATAATTTGGGTTAGTTAAAAATGGAGCATTTGGTAGATATTGAAAGCTATCTAGCCCGTATCCAAAAAATGGCTGCTCTATAATTTTGCTAAACGTATAGCTCCATATACCAAGCCTATGGCTGGAATTACCTTCAATAAGCTGAGAAAATCTATGTTGTAGACTATCCGATAATAAATAAAAAATCATGATTGTAGATAATATAATTATAACTAAAATTATATGATTTTTTGTGACAGTTTTTAAATTAATTAGATAGTAAAAAGATATGGCTACTATACTTGCCACCCATGATGAGCGAGAAAAAGAGAATGCTACCAAAGTAACAAAAATTAATAGCAAAATATTTTTGAGCAAGCTATCTTTCAAGAACACTAATATCGTAACAAGACCTATTCCTGATATAAGACCAAAGCCGTTTCTGTTTCTAAGAACTCCTGTTAGACCATATCCGGAATGACTGTTAAAGATAATGTATTGATATTTGTATATCAATTGAAACAATCCTCCTGCAGCAAGAATACAAATGCCGAATATAAAAAAGTATATTAAATCAGAGTCTCTAAAAAAAGATAATTTGTAAAAATAGCAAAGAGCTAAAAATACAAAGGCAAATCTAAGTACAAAGTAAATAGTATGATGCCAAGATTTTGGACTTAAAATACTATGGTTTAATAAGTTTGAAGCTATCATCACGAGACAAAGCCCTGAAAATAAAAACACTATAGGTTTTATGGATGTTAAAATATCCTTAATAATATGCCAGCTCCTGTAATATACAATATGTGTTATAAATAATAAATTTAGTAAAACCCAACCTATTTGATATATTGCATTATCAAATGGTATAGACGTGCACCAAATAAAAAGCGTAAATATAAACACCAACTCAAAAGTAGATTTTGTTTTGAGATAACAGCCAATTTTTTTTACTTGAAATTTAAAATTATTCACTTAGAATTTCCTTGTATAGCTCTATAGTATCTTTGCTCATATTTGCTAAGTTAAAAGTTTTTGATATATAATTAAAGCCATCAAATTTTAGACCTTTTGCTTTTAGTATTTTTTTTGCTAATTCATTTTCATCTGTAGGCTCAAAAAAATAACCATTTGTATTTTCTATTATTATATCTTTTACACCCCCGTGATTACTTGCTACAACAGGAGTGTTTATGGATATAGCTTCAGCTATGCTTCTTCCAAAACTCTCTGGTTTTATTGATGGACTGATTATGACATCGCAAAGCTTATAAATTTGAGATATGTTGTTAACGTTTCCAGTGAATATTACATTTTGTTCAACTTTTAGCTCTTTTCTTATATTGAGAAGCATTTCAAAATATTTTTTACGTTTTTTATGTACACTTCCTACAATTAATGCTTTTATATTGGGGTGTGTTCTCTTAATAATACTAACAGCCTTTATTAGTGTTTGTATATTTTTAGTTTGAGAGATCCTGCCTACGCAAGCAATTATAAAATCATCTTTTTTGTATCCAAAATTTTCTCTAATAGTATACTTGTCTGGAAGTGCTTTAGGATCAAAGTTTGATAAATCCACCCCTCTAAAAATCACTTTTATTTTTGAAGTGGGAGTTTTAAAGTGTTTAATGACATGATTTTTAACATAGTTGCTTACGCATATTATCCTGTCGGCCTTTGTCATTATTTTACTATAGCAATTTGGGGAATTTAGTCCATGAACAGTACTTACTATTTTAAAATTTAAATTATGTTTTGCAAAATATAAAATCCATGCAGGAAATCGACTTCTAACATGAACGATATCCGGAGATATGTCTCGTAGTATTCTTCTAAGAATAAATACTCTAGGTATAAAAGTTAAAATATTTTTGCTAAAGACATTGCATCGTATATGCTTTGTTTTGCTATTTTTAAGTTGGTTTAGTAAATTTCCACCACCACTTATAATAAACGACTCTATATTGTTTTTATCAAATTCTTTGGCCAGTTCTATTGTCCCTCGCTCAACTCCACCTTCATTTAGCTCAGGTAAAATTTGAACTACCCTCAAAGCTTAACCTTTGATATTATTTCTTTTAAGTCTAATTTTTTTGTTTTTTTAAAAATAATATTTTCTTTGTATATTTGAATTAAATTTTTATTTTCTAGTGTATTTATGAAATTGTCAAATTTATTGTATTTATCTTTTTTTTTAAGAGGTATTACAACGACACTGGCATTTAGATTTGAAACGCTTTCGCTTATCATGGACACAGAATCTTGTGTTATAAATACAAATTCACAATGTTTTAGAAAGTCATATATGGGATTTATTTGATCTTGGCTATAATTTACAAAAAAATCAAAATCATCATACAAAAGAGCATCTTGTACTTTTTGCGGAGTCCTTGGTGACGTTGTTATTAAGAATTCATACTCTTTAAATTTATTTTTTATAAGATTTATTAAATCAACTACAGATTCGTCCATTGTAAAGCTTTTGTTGTTGCCCCCTATAATAAATCCTATTGACTTTGCTTTTGGTTGATAGTAATTTGTCTTTTTCAAATAATTTATATTAACAGGAAGTTTAATGATGCTTTGCTTGTCTTTTTGTTGGTTATGATAAGTAGAAAAAATAATAGTAAAATTGTCTCTAAAGCCTTTTGGATACATCATTGATATATTTTTAGCCTTAAATTTTTTTGCAAAAAATTTATTTGCATAATATGTGGTTGAGCCTGCTGATATAATTAAATCGTAGTTTTTTAATTTTGGCTTTTGATAATTAAAAATCTGAATATAAATTCCCGCAAAATCAAGAATATATGATAAAAGCTTTAATATTTTGCTTTTATATGAAATTAATATAATTTCATACTTTAAGCCTTTTAATATACAAAAAGCTTCGCTTTGACTTTGATGACCTATTCTGCCATCACTTATTATGAGCGTTTTCAATCTATTTTCCAACGATTATGCATCCAGAACCACTGAGCTGGATCTATTCTAACAACTTCCTCAAAAATATTATTTATACCTTGAGTTATACTTAATATATCAGTGTTTTTATCTCCTGTAGGTTTAAATTCAAAATTTTTCACTACTATTTTATATTTGCCATTAGGTTGTCTTAATGCAAATATTGGGATGATTATAGGATTAAATTTTAACTTTAATGATCCAATGGTTTTTGATGTTTTGCATTCTCTGTTAAAAAATTTAGTTATTACAGAATTTACATTACCAGCTTTTTGATCAATAAGCAGACCTATATTGTGATTTTCTTTTAAAAATTTTACCATTTTTATCATTGCATTGTCTTTGTTTGCTACCTGATTGCCAAATTTTTGCCTAAATGGAATGGTGATATTCTTTTCAATTAAAGTATTATTTCCTTCTCGGCCAACGATCATTAATTTAAACCCTATAGATCCAAAATAATGAGCTAAAACTTCCCAGTTTCCGAAATGAGCGGTCGTGAAGAGTATCGGTTTTGTATTGTTTCTAGAAAGATTATTAACAACATCTAATGCTTCTTGAGGGTTTTCTAGAAAGTCTTTTAGTTTTTTTTTGTTATTATAAATCAGAAGTATTTCGTTTATAACTATTGCTAAATTTTGATAGTTTTTTTTTGCTATTTCGTAAATTTTTTTATCTGTTAGTTCCGGGTACGCTAATTTTAAATTTGAGATCGCCATTTTCCTTCTTGAAGGTATAATCTGAAATATAAAAATAGAAATACATTTTAGTGTTTTGAGCATAATATTTTCGGGCAAAATTTTAGATAGCCAGATAAGTATTATTGCTAAAAAATATTCAAATCTTTCTCTCAAGATATTAGCCTTTTAAAATAGTTATTCATTATAACTAAAAATATTTTAACCTTATTTAAAACGTTTTAAATAAGCTATGTATATTAAAGCAAGAATCAGTACTAGACTAAGCAAAATAAATGTTATCTGGGTTAAATATTGCGAAATTATTTCTTTATTGTCCCCTAGATAATACCCTAACGTAAGCAAAATCGCCACCCAAATTCCAGCACCTAGTGTCGTATATAGAGAAAATTTAAGCAGATTCATCTTGGCAAGTCCTGCAGGAAGACTGATGTATTGACGAATTCCCGGGATTAGCCTGCAATTAAATGTAGAAATTTCACCGTGCTTATTAAAGAAATTTTCAAATTTTTGCATTTTTTCTTCTGTAATTCCTACAAATTTGCCGTATTTTTCTATCAGACCTCTTCCGAAAAAATAACACAAGTAGTAGTTAAACACAGCTCCTCCTAAAGAGCCTCCTGTGCCTGCTAAAAATGCTATAATGATGTTCATTTCGCCTTTGCTTGCAAGATATCCCGCAGGTATCATAACTATCTCGCTAGGAAATGGAAAAAACGAACTTTCCAAAAACATCATGCAAAATATCCCAATATATCCCCAGTCGCTAACTGTCTGAACTATGAAATTTATAATATCGTTAAGCAAAAAAGCCCTTTATAATTTAAATTTAAAGAGAGATTGTAGTGAAATTTGATTTAAAACTTTATTGCAAAAGAGACTTGGTAGGTCTTTTTATTTAAAACACAGGCAATATCGCGCCTTGATAGCGTTTGATTATAAATTCTTTCGCTTGAGGGTTTGTTAGGGCAGTATTAAGTGCTTTTGCTTTATCGCTACTTTTCTCGTTATTGGACTATCGGTATCTTATATGATAAGAGTGACTTTTGACAGGGGGTCATATCTATATCAAGCACGAAATTTGTGCTTATCGGCGGTAAATCCACATCGTTAAACAAGCGCGGGATTTGCACCTCTTTAAGCTCTATAAATTTTAGGTTTTTAGGATTTTTCACAATATCGTGTAAAGTGGCTTGAGTAGCTTTTTTATATATCTTCATAATGCCATTTTATCGATAATTCTAAGCACTATGTTGCCGTTGCTAGAATCGTATGTGATAGCGACTTTCGAATTTTTTAGACATTTGATGTTTTTGCAGTAAAAGCCCATCTGTTCAATATGAACGCCTACGGTTTAACCAAATTTAAGCCTCGGTTTTTATTTTACTCATCAAAATACGGCAAAGGTTGGAATGAATTTGCATCAAGATTGCCTTGATCTGTGGCTATGTTTTTTGGGGTAAAGTAACGAATTATCTCTTTTATCACAAATTTTTAAAAGCTTTTGTGTAAAAGCAAAGGAGGGCGAACCCTCCAAAAGTAAATTAAAATGACGGAAGTATAGCACCTTCGTATTTGCTCTTTATAAAGCTTCTAATTTCATCTGAATTTATGGCTTTATTCAAAGCTTTTGTTTTAGAGCTATTTTCATTGCCAGCTTTTACTACCACGTAGTTTGTATAAGGACTTTCTGTGCTCTCAAGAGCAAGTGCGTCTTTTGACGGGTTTAGCTTGGCGTTTAGAGCGTAGTTTGTGTTGATAACAGCTATAGTTACATCTCCAAGCGTTCTTGGAATTTGCGCCGCTTCGATCTCGCTAAATTTTAGATTTTTAGGATTTTCCACGATATCAAGTGGAGTTTTAAGTGGATTATCGTTTAGTTTGATAAGTCCTGCGCTTGCAAGCACGTCTAGTGCGCGGCTTTCGTTTGTAGGATCATTTGGTATCGCTACGGTGTCGCCATTTTTTAGCTCGTTTAGATCTTTTATCTTAGCCGAATAAACTCCCATTGGCTCAAGATGAACACCTACTGTTTTAACCAGATGAGTGCCTTTGTTTTTATTAAATTCGTTTAAGTAAGGCAAATGCTGGAAGAAATTTGCGTCAAGATCGCCGTCTTCGGTTGCTAAATTTGGGATCGTGTAGTCGTTAAACTCTTTTATTTCAAGCTTAAAGCCTTCTTTTTCAAGTAGAGGTTTGGTAGCTTCAAGAATTTCTGCGTGAGGAACAGGTGTAGCGCCAACTATGATTGTTTTAGCTTTATCGGCTGAGCTTAAAGTTACTGCAAGTAGTGCACCAAGTAGAATTTTAGAAAATTTCATTTTTTATCCTTTAAATTTTAAATACAGCTAATTCATTTAAAAGGATAGTATAGGCGAGAAGCTTATTAAATTTCTTTTTAAATGTTTAGCTTGAACTAAGCACTTAAAAAGAAATTTGTGCTTAGCGTTAGTCTTTCGACGACTTAAATTTTACACAACGACACATTTCGCACATATCTGATTTCATTTCAATCCTTTCTTTTAAAATAATTTTGAGATTGTAGATAAAAAATATTTAAAAAAAAATAAAAGTAGCACAAAATGCTACTTTTTTGTTATTTTGTAGAGTAAATTTCCGATTGACTGGAAAATTTGAACCATTATGATTAAGATAACTACGGTGTAAAGCATGATATCAGGTCTAAAGCGCTGATATCCGTAGTTGATCGCAACCGCTCCAAGACCGCCTCCGCCTACTGCTCCCGCCATTGCCGAAAAGCCGACAATAACTATCAAGGTAAGGGTTATGGCAGATATTATGCCGGGAAGCGCTTCAACGAACATTATCTTAAATATTATCTGCGAATTTGAGGCTCCAAAGCTCTTTGCGGCTTCAATTATGCCTCTATCAACCTCTTTTAGTGCGCTTTCAATGAGCCTTGCGATAAAAGGAGCAGCACCTATAGTTAATGGAACTATCGCAGCCGTAGTGCCTATACTTGTTCCCACTATCATTTTGGTTAGCGGAAAAAGAACTATTATGAGTATTATAAAAGGAAAGCTTCTAAGCGTATTTACAAGTATGTCAAGCACGAAATATAGCTTTTTGTTCGGCTCAAGTCCATCTTTATCGCTAAGCACCAAAAGCACCGCAGGGATAAGCCCAACTGCAAATGCAAGCAGCGTGGAAACCAAGCTCATATAAAGCGTCTCATTTATCGCAGGAAGTAAAATTCGCTCAAACACGCTTAGAAATTTAGAAAAATCTATCCCAAACATTACGCCACCTCCCATAAAACGCCACTTTGCTTGATATACTCTAGCACTTTTTGCTCGTCTTCTTTATCTATGTTTATCACAAGCGAGCCAAGGACGTTTTCGTTTAGCTTTTCAAGCTTGCCCCAAACGATGTTAAAATCAACATTTAGTGTTCGCGCCATATGAGTTATGATGCTTTTTTGCGCTACTTCTTTTGGAAAAAACAAGCGTATATTAACACCACTTTGAGGTAAAATTTCAACCTCTCCTAAAAATTCCTTCATCTTCTCATCCGGCTTTAAAAATAGATCTTCGATGCTTCCTGAGCCTATGATTTTGCCATGTTCTAGAAGGATCGCTCTATGCGCGGTTGATTTTACCACTTCCATCTCGTGAGTAACGATAACTATGCTTATTTTTAACTCGCGATTTATCTTCTTTAAAAGCTCGAGAATCGAATTTGTCGTATTTGGATCAAGGGCCGAAGTCGCCTCGTCGCTCAATAAAATTTTAGGATTTAAGGCAAGCGCTCTTGCTATGGCTACGCGCTGCTTTTGACCGCCGCTTAGTTCGCTTGGATAACTTTTTGCTTTGTTGCTTAGTCCTACGAGTTCAAGAAGTTCGCTTACTCTTTTTTGAATTTCGCTTTTTGGATATTTCCAAAATTCAAGCGGAGTTGCGACGTTTTCAAATACGTTTTTTCTAGCCATCAGGGCAAAATGCTGAAATATCATACCGACATCTTTCCTAAAATGTCTAAGCTCATTTGCGCTGATATCTTTTATTTCTTTGCCATATACTTTAACAGAGCCGCTTTTGTAGCTCTCAAGTCCGTTTATGCAGCGAAGCAGGGTGGATTTACCCGCTCCGCTATGTCCGACAAGTGCGAAAATTTCGCTCTCATTTACCGTAAAACTAACATCATCTATGACTCTTGTATCGCCATAGTATTTGATTAAATTTGAAATTTCTATCATTAGGTTTGCGTGCCTTATTATTTAAATAGAAAATAATAAATTACATAAAACCAACTAAGAAATCCATGTATAATCGCCCACAAAATGCTTTTGTTTGCGCCCCATGATAGAGCTACCGCAACGACTGTTCCTAGTGTAAATCCACCAAATCCTAAACCCTTCATGTTCATCCTTTCTACGGTTATTATCTTTTATTTTTAATTAGCAGATGATATATCACATAAAACCAGCTAAAAAATCCATGAATTATAGCCCATAAAATACTTTTGTTTGCACCCCAAGAGAGTGCGACCGCTATCAATGTACCTAAAGAAAAACCGCCTATTCCAAAATATTGCATTCCTTCTCCTTCCTAAAAATTTATTTGCTGAATTTTTTAAGCTCAGCTTCTACTTTTTCAAACTGCTCTTTTGCGCTTGCAAGACCGGCTTTGTTTGTCTCTATGACATCAGCAGGAGCATTTGCCACAAATTTTTCGTTATTAAGCATGTTTGAAAGCTTAATTATCTCTTTTTCAAGCTTGTTTTTCTGCGCGGTTAATCTACTTATCATTGCCGACATATCAACTCCTTCAAGCGAGATAAATACCTCTAAATTTTCACTTACATCGCATACGGAGTCATTTATTTTCTCAGTGCAGAATTCTATCTCTTTGCATTTTGAAAGTAGGGCAATATATTCTTTCGCGTCGTTTAGATCTATATCTTTATTTATCTTTATATAGGCTTTTGAAATTTTTGAATTTCCTAGATCGATAGTTGCTTTTGCACGTCTTATGGCAACTATCGCTTCAATTACCAGTGAAAAAATGCCTTCGATTTCTAAATTTTGCTCTTTTATCTCAGGATAGCGCGAGATCATTATCGAGCTAGAGCTTTCTAAATTTGTACCGCTTAGCTCGTGATATAGGTATTCGCTTATAAAAGGCATAAAAGGACTTAATAACCTCATCGCCTCTTTAAACACGCTTCCAAGCTCTTTTACGCTACTTTTATCGGCTTTGCTAAGCTCGATCCCCCAGTCGCAAAACTCATCCCAAAGGAATTTATAAAGCGCATTTGCAGCGTCATTAAAGCGGTAAGCATCAATATTTTCGCGCACCTGTTTAACGCACTCGTTAAAGCGGCTAGCCATATAAATTCCAAGCTTAGTTTTAAGCTCTATCTTATGAATATCTTCAAATTTGCTCTCGTTTAGCAGCAAGTATTTGCTGGCGTTATAAAGCTTGTTGGTGAAATTTCTTACTAGCTTCATCTTATCGTCGCTTAGCTTTATATCTCGCCCTTGAACTGCAAGCAAGGCAAGCGTAAAGCGCAAGATGTCCGCACTATACTCCTCAATACTATCAAGCGGATCTATGACGTTTCCAAGGCTTTTACTCATCTTTCTACCTTGCTCGTCCTTAACTAAAGCATGCAGGTATATATCGCTAAAAGGAAGCTTGCCTAGTGCATTTTGCCCCTGAAACATCATCCTTGCAACCCAGAAAAACAAGATGTCAAAGCCTGTTATAAGAAGGTTATTTGGATAAAATTCAGCTAAATCGTTTTCAAACCATTTTTCATCTTTAAGCTCATCGCCGTTACCCCAACCAAGCGTGCTAAAAGGCCAAAGACCGCTAGAGAACCAAGTATCAAGCACGTCCGGATCTTGATGAAAATTTTTGCTTTTACACTTTCTGCACTCTGTCGGTTCGTCCTCATCAGCCCACTCATGACCGCAATCATCGCAATAAAAAACGGGAATTTGATGTCCCCACCAAAGCTGGCGAGAAATACACCAGTCGCGAAGTTCTCTCATCCAAGCGTTAAAGCTATTTATCCAGTGCGGAGGATAAAATTTAGCAAGACCACTTGCCACATCTGCAATCGCTTGATCGGCTATCTCGCGTTTTACAAACCACTGCTTTGAGATATAAGGCTCTACGGCATTTTTGCAGCGGTAGCAGTAGCCTACTTGATTTTCATAGTCTTCAATCTTTTCGATATTGCCGATTTTTTCAAGCTCTGAAACTATGACATCTCTTGCTTCAAGGCGCTCAAGACCCTTAAAGTGCGCGCATTCTTCGTTTAGGATTCCGGCCTCGTCAAAGCATGTGATAAAATCCAAATTATGGCGCTTGCCGACTTCGTAGTCATTCATATCGTGAGCCGGAGTAACTTTAACAAGTCCTGTTCCAAACTCCATATCCACGTGCTCATCGGCAATTATCTCTATCTTGCGGTTTATGATAGGCAAGATTACTTTTTTACCTATTAAATGCTTATATCTTTCGTCGTTTGGATTGACCATTACGGCTGTATCGCCGAAGTAAGTTTCCGGACGAGTCGTAGCGACTACTACAAATTTACTAGGCTCATCGGCAAAATAATACCTGATATGATAAAGCTTGCCTTTGTTGTCTTTGTGCTCGACCTCGATATCGCTAAGCGCTCCGTCATGCGTACACCAGTTTATCATGTAGTTTCCGCGAACTATCGTGCCGTTTTCATAAAGCTTTACAAAGGCTTTTTTAACGGCTTTTTTAAGCCCCTCATCCATGGTAAATCTTTGGCGACTCCAAGCAGGAGTTATTCCAAGGCGGCGCATCTGATGAACTATCATTCCGCCGCTTTTTTCCTTCCATTGCCATACACGATTTACAAACTCTTCGCGTCCTATGCTCTCTTTTGTTATTCCTTGAGCTAAAAGTTGCTTTTCAACGACGTTTTGAGTAGCTATGCCTGCGTGATCAAGTCCCGGCTGCCAAAGCGTCTTGTATCCGTCCATTCTTTTATATCTTGTCATTATGTCTTGAAGCGTAAAGGTAAGAGAGTGTCCTATGTGAAGCGAACCGGTTACATTTGGAGGAGGCATCATAATGCAAAATTTGCGACCTTCTTTTTGGATATCTTTGTTTGCATCAATCTCGAAATATCCGCGCTCTTCCCAAATTTTATAAAATTTTTCTTCAACCTCTTTTGCGTTGTAAAAACTCACTTCAAATCCTTTTAGGTTTTATCAAAAATGCTCGATTTTATCAGAATTTTACTAATAGGGCGATTAAATTTATAAAAGTAGGCTGAAATTTAAGGATAATAAAAGCGGCTTTAATTAACAAAGCCGCTTTTTGTGAAGTTATTTTACGATGAATTCTTTTTGAGCTAAATCGTAATCGCTCATGCTCTCATCATACATATTTTCAGTTATGACTGCAGGAAGCATGCACTTGCCGCTCATCACAACTCTAAGCGGAGTGTAAAGGGTAAATGGCGTCTTATCCTTTTCATTCACGTATCCTGAGCTAAGAGAGTAGAATGTAAGCACTCTATCATCAGCTATCACGTTATGCTCCACATTTAGAGTATTTGTGGTTGCTTTGGTTCTTAAATTTGGAGCTATGTTTTCGTTTATGATCTCAAAGCAAGGGCTGATTTGCTCGTTTATAACTCCGTTTCTTATGTAGTCATCGGTTTTGATCATAAGCTTAGAGTATATCACATCGTTTAACTTAAGGTTGTTGATATCTATCTCTTTGCCGTCTTTGCCGACAAATTTTCTCATGATATCAAGCCCTTTTTTATCAAATTTGTGATTTATCTCAAGCGGCTTGTAAGCATAGCTTGTCACTCCAAGATATACGCTTGAACCTTTTTCAGGCACGATCGTGATCTCGGGCTTGATAGGCGTGATATTTATAGCGCCGAGTCCGTCAAATTTAAGCTCGTGACCGTCGCTGATAAGCTTAAATTTATTCTCGCCGCTTGTGTCTTTGATGTATTCTCTAAGTGCTCTTAGTGTAAAGGCTCTCTCTTGAGTCGAGTAGAGTTTATCTACTCGCTTGATCAGATAATCCGCCATCTCATCACTAAATGCATTTTTCTCAAAGTGGTTTGCATGGATTAGCAGCATAAACGCGGTGTTTCTGATCCTTGAGCCAAAGTTATCAGGCAGGTCGCTTTCTTTATCGTAAAAAGTTTTACTTATCTCTTTTAGTACTTTTGAGCTTTCTTTGTTTAGCCCTTCATTTTTTAAGATAGCTGCCATCAAGTAACCATCAAGCGCGCTGTTTGTATATCTTTTTTGATCATAAAGCGCATTTAAAACCGAGCGATCAAGCTTCTTTTGTCCGCTTAAGATATAAGCTGCATATAGAGCTTGGAAATTGTCGTTTGAGCCAAAATTTTCAAGCCATTTTATCGCTCTTGATTTTACCGCTTTATCTATTTCAAAGCCTGATTTTTCAAGCGTTAAGATAGTATCTATGGCATAAATCGAAGCGAAGTTATTTGTATAGCTTAGCTCGCTCCAGTAGCCAAAACTTCCGTCGCTCTTTTGCATTTTAATGAGGTCGTTAAGTCCCGCATTTAAAAATCTCTTAACATCGGCTTCATCGGCTTTTGCTTGAGCTTTGCTTTTGTCTTTGTTTGTTAAAACCATATAGTTTAGCTCTAAAAGCCTTGAAGAGCGTTGCTCTGAGCATCCGTAAGGATAGTTGATAAGCTTATCGCTATTTGCCCCAAGCATGCTTTTTATAGAATTTGACGCATCTATTCTTATGCTCTTAAAATCACTATCAAGAGTTATTGTTTTTTGCTCGCTTGCTTGGAATGATTTTGCAAAAGTGCTAAGCGGATAAGGGTGTATAGCGTCAAAATTTAGCTTATGACTATAAGTTTCCTTGCCGTCATTTGCGCTAAATTTCAGATATGACTTGCCTGTTTCGTTTACGTCAAGTGCAACTGCTATCTTTAAATTTTCATTTGGTTTTAGACTTATCTTATCTTTTTCGAGTTTGGCTTTTAAATTTGTCTCAAGTGTTAAATTTAGCTCCTTGGCTTCGTTTGTGGTATTTATAACTCTTAAGATGTAGTTTATGTTATCGCCTTTTATAAAGTAAGCGCTTTGCGTAGGTTTAAGGATGATATCGTCTTTTACATCAACGGCTTTTATGCTACTGCCTAATTTATTTTCAGTTGTCGCTATGACTGCTAAATTTATCTGAGAGTTAAAGTCGCTTGGAACCTCTACATCAAAGCTAACATCTCCGTTTGCGTCGGCTTTTGCTGTTTGCATTTTGATATAGGTTTTGATGTTTTTCTTATCGACAGGGCTTGCAAATTTCGCCATTCTCATCTCCATTAGAGCCATAGCGCCGTCTCCACCGAAGCTAAGAACTTTACCTTCTTTTTTAAACCCTGTCAAATTTGAGTAGATGTCAAAGTCAATAACGAAATCAGCAAGCATCTTGTCAAAGAATTCAAGAGGGCTTTTTAGTTTTTGATTTGTGACTTGAAGCACTCCCTCATCAACCGCAAAGAGAGTAACTTTTGCGTTTGGATCGGTCTTTACGCTTGCTTTAAATTTGGAGTTTGATCTAACCGTTTTTGGTGCATTTACACTTACGTTTAGCATTCTGTGTGATTTATCAGCTTTTGCATAAACCTTATCGTAAGTTCTAAACGGAAGCAAGTCATTATCAGCTACACGCACAATCGTCGCGCTTACATATAACCCTTCAAAGTCAAAATCAAGCTCAAATTTGGCGTTTGCGGAGTTGTTTTGGATATTTACTACTTTGTATTTTTTAACTCCGTCGCTTTCAAGAGTGATGATACCAAGAGCGTTTTTAAGCACAGAACTTACATCAACGCTCATCACGTCGCCCTTTTTGTAGCTTTTTTGATTTAGCTTGATTTGAGCTTTGGCAAGCTCTTTTGTAGGCTGCAAGGAGCTATAGTCCCAACCGCTTACGTCGATACGAACGCTCGCGCTATGTCCGCTTGAAACGTCGCTTATTATAACTTCATAATCACCACTTTGCGTAAAATTATATGTAAAATTATTTGTATCTTGAGATAAATTTTCTACCAGCTCATAAGAGCTGTTCCATCTTAATACGCCTTGACTATCGAAGTTATAACTCCAAATTTTTCTTTTTATCTCGATAGCCTTTGGAGTATCTTTTATCTCTTCTGATGTAAAAGGATCAATGCTAATGAAGCTAAAATTCACGTTTTCATTGGTATCTACGTAGTCTTTATCGGCTTTTATGCCCACCATCGATTTAAAAGGATATATGGTTAAATTTTCGCTTGAACTTACGTTTTTGCCATCATCATTTATGCTAAATACAATCGCGCCTCCAACGATACTTGCGGTATATTCAGGTCTTAAATCGGATATTTTAAAAATCTTGCTTGCCTTGCCGTTGTTATCAAGAGTTACAGGTTTTTCTATCTGGTTTAAGCCGTTATTTTTTAGCTCGTCGTTACTAAATTTAAAGTCTTTAAATTTATCGTTTTTATACTCTGTTTGATAGAGCTGAAGGCTTACGTTTCCTTGTAAATTTGAAGCAGGCGAGCCAAAGAGATAATTACTTTGCAAGTCGGCTTGGATTATCTCGTCTATGCCGTAAATTTTCTTTTTAAGCGCTATGCTGTTTTTTATGCGTTGAGGAGTGAATGACTCAACCGAAAAATTATATTCGCCTATGATTTTATTTGCAAAGATTATCTCAAATCTAAACGAGCCTGTTAGAGCCGAGTTGATAAATTCATCGAAATTTATTACGCCAAGTTCGTTGGTCTGAAAATTTTTATTTAAGATGATTTTATTTTGCGGATCTTTGATTTTGATTTTAACCGGCATCTTTGCAAGAGCTTTAAACAGCTCGTTTTTGATGATTATCTCGCCTTTTATATTTTCTTCAGGTCTTATGATATTGCTTGCAAAATGCACGTAAGCATCGTATTTTTCGGCTCTATCGCCGGTTTGAAAATATCCGTTTGAGTTTAGCTTTTCGTTTTGAGCAAGTATTATAAACCCTTGTTCTTTTCCGAGACTAACGGTTGCGGAAGCTATATCTTTACCTATGTCTTTTTTATTAAATTTAAAGACACCCTCGTCGTTTGTTATGCCTGATGCGATTACGTCGTTTTTGACCGAGTAAATTTTAACGTCGGCATTTGCTACTACGGCATTTTGGCTAAGTCTTGAAGCAAACAAAAACACTTCATCGTTTGAGACTTTTACGTTAAGTCCGATATCGCTTAGATATACCGCCTTTTGCGCTCTTTTATCCTTGTCGTAATAAATCGTTATGAGATATACGCCATCACCGCTATTTGGAAAATCAAGCTTTATTTTATGCTTTAAAATTTCGTTTTTAACTCCGCCCAGCTCGTAGTTTTTGCTTGCAACTTCTTCGACATAAGAGTTTAAATTTGAGCTATTGAAATTTAAAAAATATCTATAGTTTTGCTCTTTTAGCTTTTCTACTACTACTTTAGCAGTAGGAGTATTTACGCTTTCTATGCCGATTTCGCCGATGTTTGAGATATAAAGCATATTGTCGCTAAATTTTAAAAACGGATTTAAATCGCCAAATTTTATATCAAAATCAACCCGCTCTCTTACAAGTGCATAGTCATCTCCAAAGCCTTCGTTAAAGATGATTTGATACTTGGTTTGAGGCTTAAATTCGTCACTTGTGATATCTATGAAATAATAATACCCCTCGTTTGCCATACTGTCTGAGGTGTAGTATGTTTCGCTTACTTGAAAGCTCTCAACTCCTTGTATCTTTATAAATTTCTTGATGTTGTTATCGTAAGTTGATATCCAATCTTTTAAATAAAGCCTAGCAGCTAGCTTGCCGCCCTCAAGACTCTTGGCTTCAAGCATATCAAGGATGAGGGTTCTTGCCTTTGGATTATCGACGAAATTTGGTTCAGAGAAGTCTTGATTAGCGGAAATTATGTAGTCATCATCTAAATTTCCGCCCGCTATATTTTTTAAATTTTTAGATATAAAAAATTCTAAATTTTTAGGCTCTTCAAGTATCTTTATGACAAAACCCTTGTCGCCATTTTTTGTTATTTTGTATTTTACGTCGTGTTTGGATAGGTTGTCTTTATTGTAAATTTTTACGTTTTTTACGAATTCCTCTTCGGTTAGCTTGTCGTTAAAATTTACCGAAAAATCCTTGCTTGAAAATATAAATAAAGAATCAAGTATAAAATTTCCTCCATAAAAATTAATCGAAGATTCGCTATTTTTGCATGTATAATCAACCCCTTTTCTAAAGCCGTTTTTTGGATATACGATCAGGTAGTCTTGCGCATATTCATATACGGCATCAAGCTGTGGAGTGCACTCTAAAAGCTTTTTATGCGTTATGGTGCCGATTTGTGATTTTTTAAACGGCTTATCTTTTGATATGCCAAGCATTATGCTTTCGCCGTCGGCATTTTTAAGCTCACCCGTCAGGATAAAAGCATTGAGATTAAAAGCTAGCAAAAGCATAGCCAGTAAAGACCTTAAAAGCATTAAAACCTCCTTATTTCGATATTTACTTCACTTAAATTTGAATTTTCATCCAGACATCCGATCTTGTGCTTGCCAAAATCTAAAAACAGCATATTATCCATGCCGTTTTGGCTTTTTTGCCACTCGTTTTGATTTAATTTATAATAAATTTCATCACCGATATATGCGTAACATTTTAGCACAACTTTAGTTGCGTTATCGTCACTTAATAAAATTTGATTGTTAAACGGCGCAGCTATCAGCGGTCTAAATTTTTTAAACTCATCATAACAAGGGCTGTTTAGCAAATCATCTTTTGAAATTTGGTTATTTTTAAGCAAAAACGCTATCTCTTCGCTACGAATCATCTTGCACTTATCTTTTGGTAAAACTCCCTTGATAAGCTCGTCTTCTTGTTTGTTTCTGCACTCTTTAAACGCAAAAGCGTCAAGGCATGTAGGTTCATAAGCTATATTTTCGGGTCTATTTATAAAGCTTAAATTTTCTCTTTGCGCAAGCAGCTTAAATATATCAAAAACCGCTCTTGAAGCATCGTGAATTCCGCTTAGATTGTCTGTTTTTTTGCCATTAAAATTTCCAAACCAAACAGCCACGGTATAGTTTTTATTAACTCCTATGGCGTATATGTCGCGTGAGCCGTAGCTTGTACCCGTCTTAAAAGCTATTTGCGGAGTATCTTTGGCGTATTGCCATATCATCCCAAGGTAAGCTCTTGATGCGCTTGAGAGCATTTTAGCGGTTAAAAACGCACTTTGCGGGCTTATGAGCTGCATGTCTTTATCTATGATTTTGCCCGCTACTTCAAGCGGTTTTAGCCTGCCTTCGTTTGCGTAGATAGTGTAAAGATGAGCTAAATTTAAAAGACTCATCTCAGCGCTTCCTAAAGCTATACTCTCGCCGTAAAATTCCTTGCTTTTTTGGACTAAATTTAACCTTTTAAGCAGCTCGTAAAGAGAATTTTCGCCAAGTTTGTTGTTTAAATTTACAGAAGGGATATTTAGGCTAAGAGCAAGCGCTTCGGTAGCCGAAACCAGTCCTAGAAATTCGTTGTCATAGTTTTTAGGAACGTATTCTCCAAGGAAAATTTCCGTATCTATCATCTGCATTTTAGGCGTTATAATCCCCTCGTCAAGCCCAAGTGAAAATATAAAAGGCTTTAGGGTTGAGCCCACGTTTCTACTCATTAAAACGCCGTCGTTTTGCCCTTCAAACGCTCTTTCGTCATGTGAGCCTACATAGGCTATAACGCTCATATTTTCATTGTCTATTATGATTCCTGCGGCATTATGAGCCTTTTTTTGGATAAAAGAATTTGCCGTAAATTTTAGATTCGTATTTAAAATTTTTTGGAAACCAAGATCTAAATTTGAGTTTGATATACCGCTTTTTAGAGCGATTTGAGAGTATTGCTTAGCCTCAAAAGGGGCGCTAAATCTTTGGTTTTTAAAAGGCTCTTGTTTAGCTCTGTTAAATCCGCTCTTATCTATCACTTTAGCTTCGTAAAGTAGCTTTACGACACGGTTTTTAAGCGAGTTTATATTTGATTTTTTATCAAGACGATTTGCGTTTGGGTTTTTAGGAATCGTGCTAAGAAGAGCCATTTGAGCAATGCTTAGATCTTTTAGATTTTTATTAAAATAAAACCTCGCAGCCGCCCCAACGCCTTCTATATTGCCGCCATAAGGAGCGAGATTAAAGTAAAATTTTAAAATTTCATCTTTTGTGTAGTGCCATTCAAGCTGAAAGGCGGTAAAAATTTCTTTGATTTTATTTGCGTATGTCCGCTCTTTCGGGCTCATCATGCGGGCTACTTGCATTGTTATGGTTGAAGCTCCTATGCGGTTTTTGTGGGTTAAATTATGAAGCGCGGCTCTAGCCATCGAAAAAGGATTAAAGCCAAAATGGTAGTAGAAGTATCTATCCTCAAAGAGCAAAACGCTATCTTTTAGCACTTTTGGTATATTTTGAGCGTCAAAACGCCAAATTTTATCCTTGCTTGGACGCATTGTGATTATCTTGCCGTGTTTGTCAAATATAATTACCGAATTTTCTCTTTTTAAAGCGTTTTTATTAAGCGGGTAGGCGTAGTCTAGCACCAAAAACAGTGCAAAGCAAACGGCGCAAAAAACGGTTATATAGATGAGAGGCTTGATTAATTTTTTATTCATTGTAAAATTATATCAGATTTTATGATTTGGATTAAATTTATAAAATATCATATATAATTACTAACATTAATTTTTTTAAAAGGAAAGACATGGATTACCGCATAGAAAAAGACACTATGGGCGAAATTCAGGTGCCAAACGATAAGTATTGGGGTGCTCAAACCGAAAGAAGTTTTGAGAACTTTAAAATAGGCGAAGAGAAGATGCCAAGAGAGGTCATTAAAGGCTTTGCATATCTTAAAAAAGCTTGCGCCATAGTCAATCACAAGTTAAACAGGCTTGATGAGTCAAAAACCAAAGCCATATCACAAGCCTGTGATGAGATTATAGACGGCAAACTGTGCGGAAATTTCCCTCTTGTAGTCTGGCAGACAGGTTCAGGCACGCAGTCAAACATGAACCTAAATGAAGTTATCGCAAACAGAGCCACTGAAATTTTGGGAGAGGACTTTAGGGTAAAAAAACTCGTTCATCCAAACGATGACGTAAATAAGGGCCAAAGCTCAAACGACACGTATCCGACTGCGATGAGAATAGCCTTTGTGATAGAGCTTCAAAAGCAGCTTTTGCCAGCTATCAGCAAGCTTAAAAAGACTTTAGAGAGCAAGAGCGAGAAATTTAAAGATATAGTCAAAATAGGGCGCACGCACCTTCAAGACGCTACTCCGCTAACCCTTGGACAAGAGCTTAGCGGATATGTCGAGATGCTAAGAAAAGCGCAGCTTCAAGTAAATGACTCTATGAAATATCTTTGTGAGCTTGCTATAGGCGGAACCGCCGTAGGAACGGGACTAAATTCGCACCCTGAGTTCTCAAATTTAGTAAGCGAAGAGTTAAACAATCTAACTAAAAGCGAGTTTAAATTTATCTCTCATCCGAATAAATTTCACGGGCTTACAAGCCATGACGGCGAGGTGTTTTTAAGCGGTGCGCTTGATGGACTAGCCGCAAATTTGATGAAAATCGCAAACGACATAAGATGGCTTGCAAGCGGTCCAAGATGCGGTATAGGCGAAATTTTTATCCCTGAAAACGAGCCTGGAAGCTCCATAATGCCGGGCAAAGTAAATCCGACGCAGTGCGAAGCGATGACGATGGTATCGGTTCAAGTCATGGCAAATCACTTTGCGGTAACTCTTAGCGCCTCTCAAGGAAATTTCGAGCTAAATGTGTTTAAACCGGTGCTTACTTATAACTTGCTTCAATCAATCAGACTTTTAAGCGATGCGATGATAAGCTTTAACGATCACTGTGCTGTGGGGATTGAGCCGAATTTAAAAGTGATAGACGGCTATTTGCACGGCTCGCTTATGCTAGTAACTGCGCTAAATCCTTATATAGGATATGAAAATGCGGCTAAAATAGCTAAAACCGCTCATCAAAACGGCACCACGCTAAAAGAAGAGGCTGTAAATTTAGGAATTTTAACAGCTGAAGAATTTGACAAATACGTTCGTCCAGAAGAGATGACCTATCCTAAAAAATAGACTTAATTTTACCTCGCTTAATGCTTTGGCGAGGTAAAATTTAAAAACCTCTAAAATTTCGCCTTAAATTTCCGATTTATTTATCAGGTAAAGACTTGATATGAATATAAATTTAAATTTAAGCGGATTTAACCTCTATACCCCTAAAGAACATAGGAATTTGGAGAAGGCAAAACAGCTTTCAAGTGAAATTTTAACCTCTTCAAACGAGAGTAGCGACGAGATGATTAAAAAGCTAAAGGAGATCTTAAAAGAGCTTCAAAAGCAGCTTGAAGAGATAAACGCCAAAATAAAAGAGCTGAGTAAAAACGAAAATCCTTATGCAAAAGAGATGCTAAAGAGCTTAAGCGTCCAAAGCGCTACTATAAACGGTAAAATTTTACAGATAAACTCTCAAATTTTAAATATTATGCAGCAAAATTTAGGTTAAATTTAAAAAGATACATGATCGTTAAGATCGGTTTGAATTCTGATCTAAATTTTATTAATTATCGCTCTTATTCATTGTATTTGCCTGCTAAATCCATGATGACTTAAAACAAAAGCTAAAATTAAAATATCGGCTTGTAAAATAACCTAAAATTTAGGAGAATTTTGATAATGAATTGCGCTTATAAAGACTATATGCACCATGAACCCATAGAAAGACACTCATCTAGTCATGGTGATCACTCTCATGGACACTCCCACAACCACTCTCATAAAACGACAAATAAAAAAGCATTGAAGCTAGGTATTGTAATTACCGCTGTTGCTATGGCGGTGCAGTTCATATACTCCATACTTACAAATTCTTTAGCGCTTCTAAGCGATACTTTGCATATGTTTTCTCATGTGTTTGCGCTATCTTTGAGCTATTTTGCCATCTGGCTTAGTGAGCAAGAAGGAGCCAAAGAAAGGACGTTTGGCTTCCATAGGGCTGAAATTTTAGCCGCTTTTGTGAATTCTATTACGACTGCGATTTTTGTCGTGTTTATCTTATATGAGGCGATTTATAAGCTAATTAGACCCGAGCCCATAGATGCTAAAACGCTCATAGTCATAGCCGTTCTTGGGCTTTTGGTAAATGCTATAACGGGCTATATTTTACTAAAAGCCGATATGGAAAATATAAACATAAAATCATCCTTTTTGCATATGATGAGCGATCTGCTAAGCTCCGTAGGCGTAGTTATAGGAGGTATTATCGTTTATTTTACGGGCGCTTACTGGATAGATAGCCTGCTTGCTTTGGTTATAGCTTTTATGATAGCAAAGTGGTCTTATTCTCTTATAAAAGCCAGCTTAAATATCTTGCTTGAAACCTCGCCTGTTAAGATTGACGAGGTTAAAAATTTGATTGAAAGCCATGAAAAAGTGCTTCAAGCTCATGATATCCATATAGTTGAAATCACGCACAATATGTATGTTTTAACCTCTCATATCGTTATAAGTAGCGACGACGCTCTTAAATTCGGTCAGATATCAAATGAGCTTTCTTGCGAACTCTTATACGAATTCAACATAGGACACTCGACGTTTCAGCCCGAATATAGCGATACCGTCTGGAAAAAACTCAAAAATACCAATGGCTCTAAAATTTTCGGATAAAAATTATCTTAATTTGTAAAATTTAAATTATCTTTTTTATTTTAGAAAAATTACTATTTTATTACTGTGTTAATACGTTATTGATAAAATCGGCTTGCAAAATATGTTTTTAAATATCTTATAAAAACTGAAAATAAAGCCCATTCCGAATATAATATAAAATATTTATTAAATTTTTTATTTAATTTTTTTAATAAATGTTAAATAAGAAAAATAGTAGTAATATTATGAGATTGCATATGTAATATTATTTTTATATTTTAGGTAATACTTACGCTCTGTAATCACCAAATTTATAACTGTTAATCAAAATTTAAGCTTTTACAAACCATAATTTAATATATGCAAATATGGCAGATTTACTAAATATCTAACTTAAAAGGAGAGAGTATGAGAGAGGATGTCCTAGCTAGGATAAACGAACGTCTTAATCTTTTGGCTAAGATGCCAAGAGTAAAGAATGATAGCTCTATCACCGAGGCTTTAAGGGCAAAAGGCTTTACTCGTCGTGATTTTATGAAGTGGGCGGGTGCGATGACTGCTTTTATGGCGCTTCCTGCATCTATGACGCCTATCGTCGCAAAGGCTGCGGAGTTAAGCGATCGCTTGCCTGTGATTTGGCTTCATATGGCCGAATGTACGGGCTGTTCTGAAAGCTTACTAAGAACGGATACTCCTACGATTGATAGTTTGATATTTGACTATATCTCGCTTGAATATCACGAGACTATCATGGCTGCTTCAGGCTGGCAGGCTGAGGAGAATTTAGAGCATGCTATAGAAAAGTATAAAGGAAAGTATATTCTTTTAGTAGAAGGTGGTATCCCTATGGGTGCTACCGAAGGATATCTTACCGTAGGACCTCTTGGCTATACGGGATACTATCATGCAAAACACGCTAGTGAAAACGCCGCGGCTATCTTTGCTATCGGAACCTGTTCTAGCTTTGGCGGAGTTCAAGCGGCTAAGCCAAACCCTTCAAATTCTCAAGCTCTAAGCAAGGCTACAAGCAAACCCGTTATAAATGTCCCTGGCTGTCCTCCGAGTGAGAAAAATATCGTTGGAAACGTGCTTCATTATATTTTATTTGGGACTATTCCTTCGCTTGATGTGTTTAATCGTCCAAAATGGGCTTACGGGCTTAGAATTCATGATCTTTGCGAAAGACGCGGACGCTTTGATGCTGGCGAATTTGTCCAAAGATTTGGTGATGAAGGCGCAAAAGACGGATACTGCTTGTATAAAGTCGGCTGCAAGGGTCCATATACGTTTAACAACTGCTCACGCGAGAGATTTAATCAGCACACAAGTTGGCCGGTTCAAGCAGGTCACGGCTGCATAGGTTGTAGTGAGCCTGATTTCTGGGATACAATGGGACCGTTTGAAGAGCCTATGGGCGATAGACTTTACAATACCGTTTTGGGGCTTGGCGCCGATAACGTAAGCGATAAGATCGGTATAGGAGTTTTGGCTCTTGCAGGTATTGGTATGGCAGCGCACGCAGCTATCGCTACTTTTGCAAAAGATAAAGATGAGAAAAAGGCGTAACAATGAGCGAACAAAGAATAGTAATAGATCCCGTAACGAGGATTGAAGGACACCTTCGAGTAGAGGTTGTCGTAGATGAAAATAACGTAGTTAAAGAGGCTTATTCTGGCTCTACCTTATGGAGAGGAATAGAGCAGATAGTAAAGGGTCGCGATCCTAGAGATGCGGGATTTTTTACTCAAAGAATTTGCGGAGTTTGCACATATTCTCACTATAGAGCGGGAATTGTCGCCGTTGAAAAGGCTCTTGGTATAGTTCCTCCGCTTAATGCAGAGCTTACTAGAACGCTTATGAACGCAGCTCTTTATCTTCACGACCACGTTGTGCATTTTTACCAACTCCACGGACTTGACTGGGTCGATATCGTCTCCGCGCTTGAAGCAGATCCGAGAAAGGCTAGCGAAGAGGCGTTTAAATATTGCGAAACTCCGTATGCTACGGGAGCGGATAAACTAAAAGAAGTTAAAGAAAAGGTTGCGGCATTTGCAAAAAAAGGAAATTTAGGACCGTTTGCAAACGCCTACTGGGGGCATAGTACATATCGCTTCACTCCTGAGCAAAATTTGATAGTGCTTTCACACTATTTAGAATGCTTAAGTATGCAAAGAACCATAGCTCAAATGATGGCTATATTTGGCTCTAAAAACCCGCATCCGCAAAGCTTAACAGTAGGTGGCGTAACCTGCGTTATGGATCTTTTAAGTCCGTCAAGACTTGGTGAATATCTAACCAAATTTAAAGAGACGGTTGATTTTGTAAATCGCGCTTACTATCCTGATATCTTAATGGCTGCTAAAGCTTACGGAAACGAGCCAAGCGTACTAAATGACGTAGGAGTGGCGAATTTCTTATCTTATGATGAATTTTTAGTCGGCAGAAACGATAATTTATTCCAAAGCGGTATAGTTCTAAACGGTGATTTAAGCAAGGTTTATGAAGTAGACGATATGAAAATAACCGAAGAGGCTACTCGCGCTTGGTATAAGGATGATAAACCGCTTCATCCGTATGACGGAAAAACAGATCCTAACTATACGGGGCTGGTTGATATGAAGACCCTTGACGGGCATGGCAAGATGGTTGATACTAAAGTATTTGACGCTAAGGGTAAATATAGCTGGATAAAAGCTCCAAGATATGAGGGCAAGCCTATGCAAGTAGGCCCTATCGCAAGTATCGTGGTTAATTATGCAAGAGGAAACAAAAGAGTAGTGCCTATCGTGGATAAATTCTTGCAAGAGACAGGACTTCCGATAAGCGCTATATTCTCAACACTAGGAAGAACGGCTACTCGTATGCTTGAGGCGAAAGTAGTTGCCGATCACGGCTTAACGGCATTTAATAACTTGATTGAAAATTTAAAAACAGATCAAGAAACTTGCGCTAAATACGTAATAGACAATAAAAAAGAGTATAAAGGCTACTTTGCGGGCAATGCTCCAAGAGGCGCTTTATCTCACTGGTGCAGAATTAAAGACGGCGTTATAACAAACTGGCAAGCGGTAGTTCCGTCAACTTGGAATGCTTCTCCAAAGGATGCAAACGGCATTCGCGGATCATACGAGGAGTGTATAATCGGGCTAAAGATAGCCGATTTAACTCAGCCGCTTGAAATTATTCGTAAAATTCACTCTTACGATCCATGTATCGCTTGTGCGGTTCACGTTATGGATACTAAGGGAAATAAGATTAGCGAATACAAAATAAATCCAAATTTGTAAGGAGGATTTATGTCACATCATAAACCCGATCGCATCAGCGAATACGAATTTTCGATAGGTCTTAGGCTTACGCACTGGATTAGATTTGTAGCGATTGCATTTCTAGTCGTAAGCGGGTTTTATATATCTTATGTGTTTATAGCTCCTGAGGTTACTAACGAGCCTACGATATTTTTAAATGCAAAATGGCGTGCGGCTCACCAAGTGGCGGGATTTATACTCATTGCGGTTACGATATTTAAGCTTTATCTTTTCTTCTTTGATAAGCTTAGTAGAAAAGAGCTTGCAAGTATTTATGATTTCTTTAGTCCAAAAGTTTGGATAGCGCAGATCAAATACTATATATTTTTAGGACCGCATCCGCACCTAAGAGGCGTGTATAACCCGCTTCAGTTTGCGTCATATTTGTTCTTTTATCTTGTGCTTTTTGTGATCTGCCTAACAGGCATGGTGCTTTATGTGCATGTTTATCACGAAGGGCTTGGCGGGCTATTTTATGAGCCGATGAGATATTTTGAGGAGCTTATGGGCGGACTTGCAAATGTTAGAACGATTCACCGCGTAGCAATGTGGATCATAATGATATTTGTTCCGGTTCATATCTATATGGCCGTATTTAACGCGGTTAAAGGCAAAAACGGTGCTATGGATGCCGTTGTAAGCGGATATAAATTCGTCAAAGAAGAGCACTGATATATGAAGGTGCTCATCCTTGGCATCGGTAATGTAATGTTCTCCGACGAAGGTGTCGGAGTTCATTTTACCGAAATGATAAAAAGAAACTACAAATTTACTCACGAAACTAACTCTTTAGATTTTGTTGACGGCGGCACCTTGGCGATAGCTTTAACTCCGATTATAGCGGAATTTGACTATCTTATAGTGGTTGATTGCATAAGCGCTGATGAATCAAGCATAGGCGATGTCTATTTTTTCGACTACGAAGCGATGCCAAATCAAATTTCATGGGATGGCTCGGCGCATGAGGTTGAGATGCTTCAGACTCTTCAGCTTATGGATCTAGCCGGAGACATGCCAAAGACTAAAATTTTAGGCGTAGTTCCAAAGCGCATAGAGCCTATGAGCTTTGAACTCTCAAGCGAAATTCAAGCTAGTGCCAAAGTCATGGAAAAAACACTGCTAAAGCACCTTGAAGAGCTTGGATTTAGCTATGAAAAAATCTCAAATTTAAATATAATAGACCTCGCAAACGAATACAAAAACAAAGGCATCTGATGATACTAGTTTATGAATTTGAGTATGCAAACTCAAATGAAAATTTGGCGTTTTTTCTAAATTTTTATGTTAAAAAAAGCGGATTTCCTTGCGGCATAGAGCAAGAAGGTTTATATACAAGGCTTTATTTAGAAGGTGAGCAGGAAGAACTTTTAAAATTTTCTGATGAAATTTCAACTCTCATACCGCACTTTATATTTTTATCAAATTCTCGTGTTTTTGTAAGCGATGAGTTAAAAGGCGAGCAAAAAGAGTTTAAAAACACTCTTTCAAACATCACTCCAAAGATGATACAAGATTTTCATGAAGGCAACATTTCAGCTTGTGAAAACGAAATTTTTAGTGATGTTAAGCTATTTAAAGATGATAAATTTGAAGCGGTTTCAAAAGAAAATTTTAAAGAGCTTTTGGATTTTGCGATTTTAAGTTTTAAAAAAGGAGAGAGTTTAAAATTTAAAGATTTGGAGGGAAATTTTGAAATTTTAAACTTTGCTGAGTTAAACGGTAATTTTGATATCCTAATGCCTACCAAGCTTAAAAATTTGCCAAAAATTTTTATATCCGATCAAAATTCGCAAATCGCTCTTGCAAGCTACGAAAAACCTGTGGGGGAGCTTAAGACAAGCACTCTTTACAGGCAAAACCACCCAAATGCGCCGCATTTTTTTGATGTGAAAGCTCCTAGGGACATATTTATCTACGCGCTTTGCGAAAGACTTTTTGAGGAGGGTGTAAATTTCATCGCGCTTAAATGCGATAAAGAGCTTTTTAAAGCTACAGTTTTAGAAAACGAATACATATTTTCAAATGCTCAAATTTATTACAAAAATGGCTTTGGAGACTTCATAGAGGCTTCAAAGGATAAAAATTTAGCCAACTTTTATCTAAGTGCAGATGAATTAGGCATGAAAGATGAAAATAAACTTAGGGTTTTTTTAAGCAAATTTGAAGATGACGAGTTTAAAATTTATACTAAAAATAACGATTTTGAAGTGCTAAATTTACAAATTCCAAGCAGTTTTGAAGAGATTTTTGAAATGATATCAAAAGAGGAGGGCGGAGATAGGCTTGTGTCAAATTTTAGCGCAAATTTTCCTCTTGCAAGCGGAGATATAAATGCCACAAATAGCTTTTTTTCACTGTTTTGCATAGTCGGCAAAATTTTTGGCTTTGATGACGATTTTAAAAAAGCGGGCATTAAACTGCTTCAAAACGCGATGGATTTTAACGGACCTAAGGGACCAAGGCTTGATTTTAAAATGGCTTCAAAAACCGGCTTTGACATCGTTAAATTTGTAAGAAGTGGCATGAGCTTTCGCCTAGCCGGAGTTGATGATAAGATTTTAAGCTTTGGTTATCTTGAGTCGTTTGCACATTTTATAGCCGATTTTTGCGATGTTTTAAGAGAGGATTTTGAGTTTAAGCACATTGTTTTGCAAGGCTCTTTGTTTGAGTGTAAGACTCTTTCGAATTTGATGACAAAGCACTTAAGAGTAGGCGTTAGCGCAAAATTTAGCAAAGGACTTTCGCTTGAAGAGATGCGTAAAGTATGAAATTTCAGGTCTTGTTCAGGGGGTCGGATTTCGTCCTTTTGTCTATAATTTAGCTCTTAAATTCGCTCTTTTCGGCGAAGTATATAATGATGACGAAGGCGTTAAATTAACCCTTTATGGCGAAGATGAGGCGTTAGCCAAATTTGATAAAGCATTGATAGATGAGCTTCCTAGTCTAGCTAGAATCGATGAAATTTTAAAATTTGAGCTTGATGATGTTAAATTTAGTGACTTTAAGATAATTCCTTCAAAATCTGCTAAAAAAAATGCGCCTATCTTGCCCGACTTTGCACTTTGTGTTGATTGCGAGCGAGAATTTTATGATGTCACGAATCCTCGCTATCACTATCCTTTTATAAACTGTACTAACTGCGGACCTAGATTTTCAATCATCAAATCACTTCCGTATGACCGTATAAATACGACTATGGATAAGTTTAAGATGTGCGAGTTTTGCGAGAGTGAATATAAAGACCCAACCAACAGAAGATATCACGCTCAGCCGATATCTTGCCCAAACTGTGGTCCAAGACTAAGCCTAAAAGATAAATTTGGAAAAATAGTAACAACAGTAAACGAAAGTGTAAAAACCGCCGCAGAGCTTATGAATGAAGGTAAAATTTTAGCCGTCAAAGGGCTTGGTGGCTTTCATCTGGTGTGTGATGCTACAAACGAAGAAGCGGTAAATGAGCTAAGAGCTAGAAAGCACCGTCCTAAAAAGCCTTTTGCTATCATGTGTAAAAATTTGCAAAATGCTAAAAAACACGCATATATAAGCCCTGTCGAAGAGCAAATTTTAACTTCAAATTTAAAGCCTATAGTGGTTCTTGAAAGAAAATCTGAGTCAAATTTGTCAACTCAAATCGCGCCAAATCTTAATAAAATAGGTATATTTTTGCCATACACGGGTGTTCATCTTTTGCTATTTGAATACCTAAAAAACGACATTGTGGCGACTTCCGCAAATATTTCAGGTGAGCCTATAATTTATAATGAAGCCAGCTTGCTTGAAAAAATGAGCGACGTGATTGATTATTATCTTGATAATGACCGAGAAATTTGCTCTCCAAGCGATGATAGTATAGTTTTTGTTGCGGATGATGAGCCTGTTTTTTTACGAACCAGCAGGGGGGTAAATCCTAAATTTTTGCATACTAATTTTAAAGATAAACGCACTATTTTAGCAGTGGGAGCGGAGTTAAAAAACCAGTTTGCTATATATAAAGATGGCGAAGTGATGATAAGCCCTTATATAGGAGATCTTAAAAATATAGCGACTTATGAGAGGTTTTGCTCTTTAATTGAGCTTTTTGCCCAGGTTTATGAGCTTAAATTTGACGAGATAATAGCCGACTTGCATCCTTATTTTTTAAATTTAAAATGGGCGAAAGAGTATGCAGCTAAAAACGGGGCTAAAATCACTCAAATTCAGCACCATTATGCTCATTTGCTATCGGTTATCTTTGAGCATAATCTTGATATAGATAAAAAATATCTCGGTTTTTGCTTTGACGGGACCGGGTATGGAAGTAACGATACGATATGGGGTGGGGAGATTTTACTCATCAATGGCAAACAATATGATAGGATTTTTCATTTTGATGAGTTTTTATTGCTTGGAGGGGAGAGTAGTATTAAAAACATATATAAGATAGCTTACTCGATAATATTAAAATATCACTTGGAGGAAACTGCTGATCAATTTTTAAGCAAATTTAACTCTCGTGAGTTAAAAAATTTAAAAACAATGCATGATAAGAAAATAAACTCTGTTGCCACAAGCTCGCTAGGAAGGATATTTGACGCGTTTGGTAGCATTATACTAGGACTTGATACTATAAGTTACGAAGGTGAAGCCGGAATGGAGTTAGAAGCACTTTATGATGAAAATTTGGATGTAAGCTACAAATTTGAAATAGCGCAAAACAAGATAGAATTTAAAGACGCTTTCGCGCAAGCCTTAAAAGATGATAAAGTTATAGCCGCTACAGGCTTTATAAACGGACTTTGTGAAGTGGTTGCTAAAATAGCCATCTCAAAAAGATATGATGTCCTGCTTTCAGGCGGGGTCTTTCAAAATAGAGTTTTCTTAAAAAAAATAATTAATATTTTTAAAGATAATAACATAAATTATTATTACAATAAGAACTTGCCTACTAACGATTCTTCCGTATCTATCGGACAATTGACGTTTGCATTAATATAAATATAAGATTTATATCATATAATATTAATATAAATTCACTTAAAGGAGTTACTATGGATGAAATTATAAGATTCAGCGTTTCTTTACCGAAACAACTGCTAGATGAACTTGACAAAAAAGTAAGCTCGCAAGGTTATGCGTCCAGAAGTGAATTTACTCGAGATTTGATAAGAGAAAAGATCATTAGCGACAGTTGGAAAAACGCAGATGAAGAGCTTATAGGAGTTCTTACTCTGATATACACTCATCATCAAAACGACCTTGTAGTGAAAATGATGAATATAGAGCATGACGCAGAAATTCATATCACCTGTACGACTCATGTCCATATAGATCATCACAACTGCCTTGAAACGCTAGTATTGCGTGGCAAAGCGGCTTGCATAGAGAAATTTTGCGAAAAGATAGCAGGTCTTAAGGGGGTTAAATTCGCAAAGCTGACCAAAGCCGCCGTTCCTCAATCCTAACTTAAAAACAGGCGAATCAAGCTACAAAATTCGCCTGTTTAAACTCCTATTTTGATATTTTTATTTTATTTCATATTTAGTAACTTAATGATAAAATCGAATATTTATTGAAAATTTATTACTTTTAAAGGCTAAATATTGAGTAGTTTTTCTTTTCGAAAATTTGTAAATCACGAAGCAAGTTCTGGCGTATTATTGATGTTTGCCGCAGTCCTTGCTATCATCTTTCAAAATGGATTTTTAAGCGATTTTTATAACTCTTTTTTGCGTATAAATATGGGATTTTCATTTGGCGAATTTGAGCTTAAAAAGCCTCTTATACTCTGGGTAAACGACGGTCTTATGTCGATATTTTTCTTTCTTTTGGGGCTTGAGCTTAAGCGTGAGATAGTAGAAGGCGAGCTAAGAAATATATCTCAGGTTATCCTGCCCGTAGTGGGAGCTATAGGCGGTATAATCGTGCCTGCGCTTATATTTTACTCGCTAAATCACAATGACGCTTTTGCAGTTAAGGGTTGGGCGATACCGACGGCTACGGATGTCGCATTTGCGCTTGGCATTATTATGATTTTAGGCACTAGAGTGCCTGCAAGCCTTAAAATTTTCTTAGTTACGCTTGCGATTATCGATGACGTTTGCGCCATTTTGATAATTGCTATTTTTTACAGCGGCGATCTTTCGATAATTTCTTTTGCAGTTTCTGCAGTGGCTATCCTTGGACTTTTTGCTCTGAATTTCTTCAAGGTAAATAGACAAGCCGTATATCTTATTTTGGGCATTATACTTTGGGTCAGCGTTCTTAAATCAGGTGTTCATGCTACGCTTGCGGGAGTTATCGCTGCATTTTTTATACCGATTAAGCCCGATACCAACGGCAAATCCATGCTAAAAGATATCGAGCACAACCTGCACGGCTACATAGCGTTTTTTGTTTTGCCGGTTTTTGCCTTTGTAAATGCCGGAATTTCTCTTAAAGGAATAGGCGTAGAGCAACTTCTTCATCCCGCTTCAATGGGCGTTATTTTGGGTCTTTTTGTCGGTAAGCAGCTTGGCGTTTTTGGATTTTGTATGATAGCAATCAAGCTTGGATTTGCAAGATTGCCTAAGTATTCAACCGTGCTTCAGTTTTACGGACTTAGCGTGCTTACGGGCATCGGCTTTACGATGAGTTTGTTTATAAATTCGCTTTCTTATAACGATACTTACGAATTTGCTTACGCCGATAAGCTTGCCATCCTTATAGCTTCTTTTATTTCGGGGCTTGTTGGATATATCATACTTTATTTTGCGGGACGAAATAGAAAAACGGTAAAAGAAAAGAAGATATGAATATACTAAATAAAAATTTCCTTGCCAACGAACTTGTAAAGTGGCAAGAAAGCGGACTTGTGGATCGTTTAACCGCACAGCGCATAGCTCAAAGTTATGGAATTGATTTGCAAAACATAAGCGATAAAAACAGCCTTATTTTAAAGCTTGTGGCGTATCTGTTCTTTGCGCTTTCTCTCATAACTCTCGTGGGTGCTAATTGGGAAGAGATACCGCGTATAGCTAGGCTTGCTATAGTAGTAAGTGTTACGGCTTTTGTAAATTTAGGCGCATTTTATATGCTTAAAAAAGGCAATGAATCTCAAAGCACGGCTCTTTTTTTCTTGGGAAATTTTTGTTATGGTGCGGCTATAGCTCTTATAGCTCAAATTTATCATCTTGGAGAGCATATGCCAAACGGCATTCTTCTTTGGGCTATCGGCGCATTTGCGATCGCACTTTCTTCTGAAAAATCGATAATAACGGCTCAAGCGCTTATCATCGCGCTAATTTGGTTTGTTTTAGAGCTTGAGCTTAAAACGCTATCGCACGGCATAGTTATATTTTTTGCTTTATCTATATTTTCCCTTTTAAAAGAAGAGTCAAGACTGCTTACTTCGGCGCTTTTTGTAGGGATTTTTATCTACTTGGTTTCAGATATCACCAACTATTACGGAGGAAGTGAATTTTGGCTGATAACTAGCAACAACCTCATCTTGCTATCTCTTGGCTATCTGCTTCTTTGTTTAGGAATTTCTTTTGCTTTGGAGCATTTTAATCGCTTTTTAACGGCAGAGTATTTAAGAAAAGCTTCTATATCAATAGGACTATTCACGCTGCTTTTTGCAATGACTACAGATAGCATTAGGTATTACGGTTATGAACCTCAAATGAATGATGTCTTTGTATTTTACAAGGGTTTTTACGGCACCATGTATCTTGCTTTTGTCTGCGGTGCGCTTGCTTTATCTCTTATATTTAGGCGATTTTATACGGCAGGACTTTGCGTAGCGATGCTTATCTTGCCGCTTGTTATCGGATATGCGTTTGAGTATACCGATGCGGTTTATTCGTTTTTAAGCGTATTGGCGGGCGTGGTTCTTATCAAACAAGATTACGTCAAGCTTGGACTATTTGCTATTTTTGCGGTGGCTATCGTTAGATATATCGATCTAATAGGCGATTACATAGGCGCTAGTTTGTTATTTTTAGCCTTTGCGGTTACCGTGCTTGTTGTTTCAAGAAAAAAGAGGGCAAAATGAAATTTAATCTTATTTTTTTAGCCATAATTTTTCAAATTTTAGCTCTTTTTGGCATGCTTGGCTATGCTTACGCTCCGATTTATTTTGGAAAAGAGATTAAAGTAGATGTTAGCTTATATGATCCAAGAGATTTATTGCGTGGAAATTACGTAAGTTTAAATTACGATTTTTCAAGACTTCAAGATGATTTACAAAGCGAAAATTTAGAAGGAAATAAAATTTTTGCTATCTTAAAAGAAGATAAAGACGGCATTTATAAATTTGAAAAACATAGCTTTAAAAAGCCTGAAAGCGGAGTATTTTTAGCAGGCAGGATACCATCTTATAGAAATTCGGCTATCTTTGGGGTTGAGGCGTTTTTCTTGCCTGTTAAAAGAGCTCTTGATATGGAAAGAGATATCACTCAAAACGGCGCATTTGCGATTATAAGCGTAATGGATAACGGCAAAGCAAGAGTTAAGGATATAGTTTTAAAGCCAAGTATAGAGCTTGATTTAAACGACGGCGCGGACGAAAGAAATTCTGAACCGAATTTATAACCGGAATATAATAAAATTAAAAAACAAAGGAAATAAAATGTGTAAAGATTGCGGATGTTCGCTTAGCGGACACACTCATGCCCATACTCATGCTGACGGTACGAGTCATTCTCACTTGCATGATCACGCTAAAGATCACGGTCATGGTTCAAATCATGAGCATAGCCACGCACACGAGCATATGCATACTCATTCAGACGGCACTACTCATGCTCATTCTCACGATCATGAAGGCGAACACGGACACGGATCAGGTCATGAACATCACCACGAGCATGCCCATCCTGTGCTAAACGACAGCAAAACAGTCGAGGTAATTACGAAAATTTTATCTCAAAATGATAAAGAAGCAGCGCACAACAGAGCTCATCTTGACGAACACGGAATTTTGTGCGTAAATTTGATGAGCAGTCCCGGAGCTGGTAAAACCACCTTGCTTGAAGCGACCATAAAAAGCGGTAAATTTAAGATAGGTGTAGTCGAAGGCGATCTTGAAACCAACCAAGATGCCGATCGTATAATAGCTGCAGGAGCAAAAGCTCATCAGATAACCACCGGACAATCCTGTCACTTGGATGCCTTTATGGTGCATGAGGGGCTTCATCACTTGCCGTTAAACGATCTTGATCTGGTATTTGTAGAAAACGTTGGAAATTTAGTCTGTCCGGCAAGCTATGACGTAGGCTCTCACTTTAACGTCGTGCTTCTTTCGGTACCTGAAGGAAGCGATAAGGTATCGAAATACCCTGTGATGTTTCGCTCGGCGGATCTTGTGATCATAACCAAAACTTCGCTTTTACCACACTTTGACTTTGACGTTAAAAAAGTGATAACAGAAGCTAGAAAGCTAAATCCAAAGGTCGATATCATCGAGCTTGACTCAAAAACGGGCGAGGGTGTAGAGAAGTGGCTTAAATATCTTGAGCTTAAAAAGGAGCTTAGATAATGTGCCTGTCTATCCCTTCAAAAGTGCTTGAAGTAGATGAAAATAACGTCGCTTTGGTTGAGACCTTAGGCGTGCAAAGACGCGTTAGCCTTGATCTCATCGGCGAGCCCGTGGAAATTGGCGAATATGTGCTTATCCATGTTGGATACGCAATGGAAAAAATCGACACCAAATACGCGCTAGAAAGCCTTGAAATTTACCGCCAGATAGCAGCTGATATGGCTTCAGGCGAGATAGACGAGGAAGAGGGCGATATGGGACTAAGCGATATGAGAGATAAAATTTGAACCTCATAAACGAATTTAGAGATAAAAATCTCATCTTAGCGCTTTCGAATTTGATTAAAAAAGAGAGCGTTGAGCCGCTAAATATAATGGAAATTTGCGGCGGACACACCCATAGTATCATGAAATTCGGGCTTTCTCAGCTTGTGGGCGAGCATATAAATTTCATCCACGGTCCGGGCTGTCCCGTTTGCGTCATGCCAAAAAGTCGTATAGATGAAGCCATAAAGCTTGCATCGCGCTCTGACGTGATACTTTGCACGCTTGCGGATATGCTTAGAGTGCCGGGCTCTTACACCAGCCTACAAAAGCTTCGCAGCGAAGGAAGCGATATAAGAGCGCTTTATTCTCCGCTTGATTGCATTAAAATAGCTACGCAAAACCCTGATAAAAACGTGATATTTTTTGCTATCGGATTTGAAACCACTACGCCCATGAGTGCAAATTTGGTTCAAAAAACAGTTGAGCTTGGTATTAAAAACCTGTTTTTTCATATCAACCACATCACCGTTCCAGCACCCGTTAAAACCATACTTGAAGATAAAGACGTAAGGATTGACGCATTTTTAGGACCAAGTCACGTAAGCGTTATCACGGGCTGGGGGATTTATGAAGAAATAGCAAGCGTGTATAAAAAGCCCATTGCCGTTAGCGGATTTGAGCCGCTTGATATAATGGATAGCATACTGAATTTGGTTCGTCAGCAAAATAAAAGCACGCATGAAATTTACAACGAATACGCTCGCGTGGTAAGTAAAGATGGAAATTTAAAGGCAAAAGAGCTTATAAATCGCTATTTTGAGCCTTGCGATTTTGAGTGGAGAGGGCTTGGCAATATCGCAAATAGCGGTATGAAGCTAAGAGATGAGTTTAGCTATCTTGACGCTAGAGTTAAATTTGACTGCTTTGTTGAGAGCAAAAAAGAGAGCAAAGCCTGTATATGCCCTGAAATTTTGCGTGGGCGAGCTAAGCCGTTTGAGTGTAAAATTTTTGGCAAGGCTTGCACTCCAAAAAGCCCGGTAGGGTCGTGTATGGTTTCAAGCGAAGGAGCTTGCGCGGCATATTATAAATACGGCGGCATAACGGCTTAAAGAGCTGCGATTTAAAAGCTTTTGCATTAAATTTATAGAATTTAGGCTGAAATACACGCAAACTGCAATATCTGATGTATATCATAAATTTGCGTTTAGATTGATTTGCAAATTAATTTATCAAGCGAAAAGATTTGCGTGTGATATTAAATTTAGGATATAAAAATGGATAAGATAATGCTAAGCCACGGAGGTGGCGGCGAGGAGATGAATTCTCTTATAAACGATCTGATTTTTAAAATTTTTGATAATGAAATTTTAAGCTCAAGCAACGATAGCGCGATTTTAGATCCGTTAGGCTTTACGAGCGAGGATTTTTTAAAAGAGCCAAAAGAATTAAGCGGGGCTGATGATAAAAAAGCTAGTAAAAAGATAGCATTTAGCACCGATAGTTTTGTCGTTACTCCGATATTTTTTAACGGCGGAGATATCGGTAAGATCGCAGCTTGCGGGACGATAAACGACCTTGCCATGGTTGGCGCAAAAGCCAAATATCTTAGCTGCTCGCTTATCATAGAAGAGGGGTTTAGCTTAAGCGAGCTTGAGCAAATTTTAACCTCGCTTGCTATCACCGCAAAACAAAGCGGTGCAAATGTAGTATGCGGCGATACAAAAGTAGTTCCGCGCGGTAAATGCGATAAAATTTTTATAAACACTTCAGGAATCGGCGAGATGATAGCTCAGCCTTGCGAGCTTAAAAATTTAAGAGCCAGAGCTAAAATTTTGCTTTCAGGCGATATAGGCAGACACGGAGCTGTGATACTTGCAAGCAGAGAAGAACTTAGTCTTGAGGGCGAGCTTAAGAGTGATTGCAAGAGCCTAGCGGGTGTTGTTGAGGCGCTTTTTGAGGCAGGAATTAGGCCTTTGTGCATGCGAGACGCGACTAGAGGAGGGCTTTGCGCTGCATTAAACGAATGGGCGAAAGATAGCGGGCTTGATATATTTATAAAAGAAGAAAACATAAAAGTAAGCGATGAAGTAACGGGTGTGTGCGAGCTGTTTGGATTTGAGCCTTACGAGCTTGCAAACGAAGGAACCTTTGTGCTTGCGGTTGATGAAAAAGACGAGCAAAAAGCGCTTGAAATTTTACGCAAATTTGATGCAAACGCAAACTCGATAGGAGAAATTTTAAGCTCCGATAAAGGACGAGTGATACTTCAAAACGCTTACGGCTCAAAGAGATTTTTAGAAGCTCCTAAAGGCGAGCTACTGCCTAGAATCTGCTAAATTTAGGATTTAAGATGCATGAGTTAAGTATAGTTCAAAGCCTAGTATCTCTTTGTGAGCAAAACGCAGCTAAGCAGGGCGCAAAAGAGATCACTAAAATCGAGATAAAAGTAGGGCGCTTAAGCGGAGTGGAGCCGCACTATCTTGAAAGCGCCTTTGATGTCTATAAAAACGAAACTATTTGCGCAAACGCCGAGCTTATAATAAACCTTCAAAATGTCGTTGTTGAGTGTACCGAGTGCGAATTTAGCGGTGAGCTTAGCGAAAACGACTTTACCTGCCCAAATTGCCAAGGACAAAATTTAAAGGTAATTGACGGCGAAGAGATGTATCTCATGCGACTTGAGATGAGATAGCTTGGTGTGATATAAAATTAAAGGGCGATATTTGATAAGACAAGAAATTAGGGATAAATTTAGCAATCTTTTAAAGACAATAACAAAAAATGACACAGATATCATAAGCAGATTAAGCGCTATGGTTGATTTTATAAGACCGAAAAGTAGCGATGAGACACAGGAGTGCTTGATTGCTATTGATATGCTTGTCGAATTTTTTAATAATAAAAGCAAAGAGAGCGTTGATATCAGCAACGATATAAATTTGTTTTTTATAAAGCTGAAAATTTCTACAAATATAAGCAGTTTTGGGATCTTGTCTAAAAACGGATTTGCTTATGAGATAAAGGAGCGCTTTTATAATAAATTCCTACCAAGTCCTCCTGATAACGGCGAACTTAGGCATATATTTGCCACTTTGTTCAACAAAAAAGACGACTATGTCTGGGTGCAAAAGATAGATGATGAAATTTGGGAAAGGTTTTTTGCGACTCTGTTTTCAAATTCCATTCACATACATCAGGTTAAAATTCACTTTTTTCACGAGCTTTTGTATGCCACAGAGATGATGTCCGTATGGATAGCCGCGCAAGAATTTGACGATAGCTTCGTAAGGCTTGATAAAACTCTTTTAAATAGAGATTCTGCGTTTATAGCGCTTCAAAGAGATATAAGCAAATTTGTTCATAAAAATCAAAAAGACCGACTTGATATACACTCTACGACTCTTGATATTAAGCACTTAGAAGTGCTTTTTAATCAATGCGAAAGACAGATAGCCGATCTTAAGAAAAAATCGGTAAGCCTTGGTATATCGCTTCACGGAGCTTATAAGCTGGAGCGCTTAAAGCAGATATTAACAAGAATAAGAGATGCAATAGAGCTTATTAAAAAATTTGATACCAAAGAGGCTCACCTTACTCTTGTGCGACTTTTTAAAGAAGCCGTTAGGAAAAACGCTACTAAAAATTCTCTCACCGAAGCTTATAAACAAAGCAGTCGCATCATCGCTAAAAGCATCACAAACAACATAGGCGAGCACGGAGAACACTATATCGCAGATAGCGTAAAAGAGTATATAAAGATGTTTTTAACCTCCGCAGGCGCAGGTATCATTATAGCTTTTATGGCGCTTTTGAAGATCAAAATCGTGCAAGCTGATTTTTCGATAGGGACACAAACTATTCTTTCAAGCTTAAATTACGGCTTGGGATTTGTTTTTATCCATCTTATCGGATTTACCGTAGCAACCAAGCAGCCTGCTATGACGGCATCAACCTTTGCGCAAGAGGTTGAAAGAGATGATGATAACAAAGCAAATCAAAATAGGCTTATAGAGCTTATATTTAAGGTTGCAAGATCTCAGTTCGCCTCGGTAATGGGTAATGTCGCTTTAGCTCTTTTGATCTCTTTTGCTATAAGCTGCTTTGCAATAAACAGGGGCGGGGTAATTTTAAATAACGATGAAGCGGGATATTATCTTAAGAATTTAGAGCCTCTGGCGCCGCTTTTATACGCTGCGATAGCCGGAATTTGGCTGTTTTGCTCGGGGCTTATCGCAGGATATTTTGACAATAGAGCCGATTGTCTGCAGCTAAAGCAGAGGTATTTTCATCATCCTTTATTTAAGAAGTTGTTCAAAGAAAACACCAGAGAGAAAATTTCTTACTATTTACACGACCATCACGGAGCTATTATGGGAAATTTTATCTTCGGTGTACTTCTTGGCATTACGCCGTTTGTCGGGTATTTGATTAAGCTGCCTTTGGATATCGCTCACGTGGCATTTTCAAGCGCATATTTGGGATACTCATCTACACATTTAGGAATTTCTACTTATGAGTTTTTATACTATCTATGCTGCGTTTTATCAATAGGGCTTGTTAATCTAGTCGTTAGCTTCGTAATCGCTTTAAAAGTATCCCTTGTCTCAAGAGATACTTATATAGGCAACTTTTTTAGCTTTGCAAAGAAGCTGTTTTTAGAAATTTTAAAGCAACCTCATAGACTTATTTTGCCGTTTAAGGATCATAAGAAACTATAAAACTCCGCTCATCATCAAAGTAGCTATTATCACAAGAAGTAAAGATATCAGAAATTTTATCTTTTCTATGGTTACTTTTTTGATAAGCTTGGCACCTGCAAAAGAGCCCATAAAAGCACAAAGTGTAGCGGTAAGAACTAGAGACAAATTTGCATTTATGGCTTGAGTATGGAAATTTAGCCCATAAACGATAAGGCGAGATATATCAACCATAATGGCTATAAAAACGCCTGTCGCTATAAATTCGCTCTTGCTCATGCCACACTTTATCAAAAACATACTTCTAAAAGCGCCTTGATGTCCTGAAAGTCCACCAAAAAATCCGCTTAAAGCTCCGCCTAACGGCAGAAATTTAGGCTCAAATTTCATCTGTTTAAATTTAGGCGAAATTTCAACTATCACAAAGAGCAGTATGAGCGTGCCTATGATAAATTTTATGCTTTCAACCTCTATCTGTTTACCAAAAATTTCATAGTTAAAAAGAGTATGCGCCGAGCTTAAAAGATTAAGACAAAAAGCTCCTATAAAAGCAAAAATCATTGCAGGAATTCCAAATTTGATTAAAATATTTTTATTAAATTCTCCCGCAAAGAGCGCGCCTTTAAAGATATTGTTTGCAAAATGCACCGTCGCAGTGATCGCAATAGCTACATCAACGGGAAAAAATATCGCCATAACGGGCATAAGAAGCGTGCCAAGTCCAAAGCCCGAAAATAGCGTAAGCAGGGCGGACAAAAGCGCGGCAAAGCTAATCGTAACGATCTCTAAACCCATCTTTTGCCTTGATTATTCAAATATTAAAAACGGAGCCTCAAGCACGTTTTTGATGATATTAAACGGCGACATAAGCGTATCTGCAAGCACTTGAGTGGAATATTTTGGATCATCAAGCGTTCCTCGAACCTTTATGACCGTAGATATGCTTCTATCCTTGCCTAAGATGATTTGATTTACGATAGGGATTGAGCCGATTATGGAGCTTGCGTCTTTTAAAAGCTTTAATTCCAAGTCTATATCGATATTTTTAGTAGCTAAGTCTATAGTGCCGCGACCTGCTATATCGGCACTTGAGCTTTCTAGATCAATCGCTACGAACTCTATCAAATTTCCTTTTTTCTGGAATAAAATTTTGCCGAATTTGATAGGAAAGCCCTTTTCCGTAAAGTCCGGTGTCTTAAAGATAATCAGCGACGGAACCGAATTTAAGAAGGTTAAAAGCCTGTTGTAAAATGTATAGTCGCTTAAATTTGCGCCGTGCAATCTTACTTCACCTTTAAAGTCATCCGTGCTTGTTCCTAAAATTCTAAGTTTGAAATTTCCTTTTTCAAAGCTGTTTTTGCCTATTAGAGAATTTACAAATTCTCCGCTAATATCATTTGCTGACATATCGAATTTATCAGCCGTTTTACTAAGGCTTAAAGTGCCGCTGGAAGGCTTTGCTTCAAGCTTCAGGCTATCTTTATCCACGCTTCCGTTATAGCTTAAAAAATCCATCGTTCTATTTATATCATATATCATAATTGATGATTTTATACCGCTAAATTCGATATTTATATCCTTGCTTTGATTGTTATCATCGCTCTTAAGCTCAAAATCCAAATCCTTGATATCCACAAAAGTCTTGCCGTCTTTTACTCTGAATTTAAGCCGGTCCGTAGCGCTCTTGCCCGATATTATATTCTTTGAAATTTTGATATCAAAGCTATCGCTGTCATAATCACTCCCGTCTTTTTCAGCTAAAGGCAGGCTAAATTTAGCATCTTTTAAACTCAAATCTATATTTTCAAAATCCTTTGCAACAAGTGTGAAATTTCCGTCCTTTATGCCTATATCTTTAAGCAGGGGGGAGTGGTTGATGACATCTTTTAGGTTGTTTATAGTTATCTTGTTTTCATTGCCAAACACCAAATTTACTTTAGGATCTTCTATATCAAGAGTGACATCTTTTTTGCTAAAATCAAGCTTAGCTTTTAACGGCAAATTACCGAATTTGACTATCTCATTGCCGTCTATATTTAGATCAAATTTCTTTATATTGCCGCTTATATCGGCATTTTGCTTAGCTATATCCACATCTACTTTTATATCCGCGTTAAAAAAGTCCATTCCGCTATCGGCGGCATTTACTAAAACCTTATCGTTTGATATATTTATGTCGGCGTTTTTTACGTTAAATTTCGCTCCTGCGATATCTATGACACTATCTTTGGTGTTAAATTTGCCATCTATCTTCATATCAAGCTTATCAAAATTCAGATCAAGCTTGAGTCTTCCCTCTGCCTTACCGCTTTTTTGCTCGATAGGTATATCTATATGATACGCTTTTAGGATGGAATTTACCTGCTTATCAAATGCTGCACTTGCCTTTAGATCAAGCAGCAGTCCCGCACCCTTTTCATCAAAAATTTTATAAATTTCAAGGCTTGTGCCGTTTAAATTTTTACCCTGCCATTTTGGATTTTTAAGGCTAAATTTCAGAGTTTCGTTTTTAAGCTCAACTTTTACTTCTTCTACCGTAGCAGGCGGGAGTTTGGCATCAAATTTGGCTTTTACGTTTTTAGAAACACCGTTTGCCTTAAGCTCTTTTAAGTAAAAATTCTCGGTTTTTAGGTCAAATTTACCGCTTAAATCTTGCACGAAGTAGTTATCCGCAGTCACATATCCGTATATCCAATTTTTCACGTCTTTATTAAGCTCAAGCTTTGCGCCAAGCTCGTCCATGAAGCCCTTTAGACTGCTTGCGTTTATGTCGCTTATGGTGTAGTTTAGCATCTCATCTTTAAGTTTTATGTTTGCTTTGCCGTTTAGCTCGTGGCTTGAAAATGTACCGTTAAAATCATAAATATTGTTTTTTATATCCGCGTTTGCATTGCCTGTTAGATTTACATTAAAGTCTTTAAAAGCAAGCCAATAAACATCGATATTAAGTCCGTTCGGCTGAGGAGTAAATGTCGTATCAAGCGTTAGATAAGCCGTGTCGATGTGAAATGCGTTTTCAAAAAAGAGGATTGTAAATTCGTTGTTATCGAGTTTAATCCTCTCAAGCAATACCTCTTTAAAGAGCATGTCTATCCAGCCTATATTATCCGTTACTCTAAGCAAGCTATCGTTTGAGCTATCTTCTTTGCTGGTCTTTGGAATTTCTATATTTCTAGCTCTTAGAATTAGTTTTTTATCAAGTTTTATATATAATTGTTCGGCTTTAAATTCGCCAAGATCAATTTTTTCTACGTTGATTCCATGCTTTAACGTAGCTATAAGGATGGTTAAAAATATGATGATGAAGGCTAAAATATGCCAAATTTTTTTCATAATATGCGAGATAATATTCATTTTTTCCCTAAGTTTTCTTCTCTATCTTGCAAGACCCGTTGCAACAAGCGAGGTTATTTTCTTACCAAAAGGCAGTGTAGGCGAAATTATAACATATCTAAAGTCTAAAAATTTTAACGTAACAGCGCTGGATAAGCATATCTTAGCCTATATAGGACATCCGCAATCAGGCTGGATAGATGTGGGAGAGGGCAAGCTTGCTAAATTTGATTTTTTGCATAAACTAACCACCGCAAAAGCCGCTATGAGCGAGATTACTTTGATACCGGGCGAAACTACGGCTATATTTTTAAAAGATCTTGCCGTAAAGCTAAATTTAAACGAGCGAATTTTAAATGAGATTTATAGCTCATCAGCTCCTCTTGCCGACGGGTTTTTGGTGCCTGAAACTTATAAAATTCCTATCGGCATAAATGAAAATCAGCTTATCGAGCATCTTTTAAGAGAGTCTAAAGCGTCTCATGAAAATCTCTCCAAAAAGCTTTTAGGCTCATATGACGAGCAAAAATGGCAAGAAATTTTAATCACCGCTTCGGTTATCCAAAAAGAAGCAGCCGATGAGAGCGAAATGCCTCTTGTAAGCTCGGTTATACAAAACCGCCTTAAAAAAGGCATGAAGCTACAGATGGACGGGACTTTAAACTACGGGCTTTTTTCACACGAAACAGTAACCCCAAAGCGCATCAGAGAGGATAAGAGTAAATTTAACACTTATTTGCACGAGGGGCTTCCGCCAAGCCCAATTTGCACGGTTTCAACTACTGCGATAAAAGCCGCGATAAATCCTGAAAATTCGGAGTATCTATACTTCGTGCGCGACAAAAAGACGATGAAACATAAATTTAGCAAAACTTACGCCGAACACAATGAGCATATAAAATCCCAAAAGTGAATTTATGCCGAAATTTACGTTAAATTTGCTAATATAATCCAAAATTTATAAAGGCTAAATATGAGCGATATTATTTGGACCAAGACCGATGAAGCGCCTGCGCTTGCTAGCTACTCTTTGCTTGCGATTTTAGAAAATTTTTTAAACAAAGCAGACATCAGTATAAAAAGCGTTGATATATCGCTTGCAGGACGTATAATTGCAGCTTTTAGCGATAAGCTAAAGCCCGAGCAAAGAAGCGAGGATTATCTTGAAATTTTAAGCAAGATGACCGATGATAAATTTGCCAACATTATAAAACTTCCAAATATTTCCGCAAGTATCCCGCAACTAAATGCCGCTATAAACGAGCTTAGAGCCAAAGGATACGATATCCCTCTTTATGTAGAGGAGCCTAAAAACGATGAAGAAAAGATAGCTAAGCAAAGATATCAAAAAGTGCTAGGAAGCGCGGTTAATCCCGTTTTGCGTCAAGGAAATTCAGATAGAAGATCAATCCCCGCAGTAAAAGAATACGCCAAGGCAAATCCGCATAAAATGGGATCTTGGAACAAGGATAATAAAAGCGAAGCAAGCTATATGAGCAAGGGGGATTTTTATTCGAACGAAAAATCATACACTAGCAAAAAAGATGACGTTTTAAGGGTTGAATTTACAAATAAAAACGGCGAAAAAAGAGTGCTTAAAGATGATCTTAAAGTCCAAAAAGATGAAGTTATAGACGCTACTTTTATGAGTGTAAACGCCCTTAAAGAATTTATCAAAGAGCAAATTTCAGATGCGAACTCAAAAGAGCTTTTGTTTTCGGTGCATCTAAAAGCCACCATGATGAAGGTAAGTGATCCTGTGATATTTGGTCATTTTGTGCGCGAGTTTTTTGATGAAGCGTTTGAGGAATTTAAAGACGAGTTTAAAGCTCTTAAGATAAATCAAAACAACGGTTTAAAAGAGCTTTTTGAAAAGATCGCTACTCTTGATAAAAAAGTGCAAGAGAAAATTTTGGCTAAATTTGATGAAATTTATGCCAAGCAGCCTAGTTTAGCTATGGTAAATTCAGATCTTGGCATTACGAATTTGCATGTGCCAAGCGATGTGATAATTGACGCTTCAATACCCGTGATGATAAGAAACTCGGGCAAGATGTGGGATAAAAACGGCTTGCTAAAAGAGGCTAAAGCGGTGATACCCGATCAAACTTATGCAAGAGTTTATGAGAGCGTGATTGAGGATTTTAAGACTAACGGCGCGCTTGATCCAAGCAAGATAGGAAGTGTGGCAAACGTCGGTCTTATGGCAAAGAAAGCCGAGGAGTACGGAAGTCACGATAAGACTTTTATAATGAATGAAGATGGAGTTATAGAGGTTTTAAGTTCAAGCGGTGAAGTTATATTTAAATTTGAAGTTCAAAACGGCGATATATTTCGCATGACGCAGACAAAAGACGACGCGATAAAAAATTGGGTTGAGCTTGCTTTAAATAGGGCTAAAATCACAAATTCCAAGGCTATTTTTTGGCTTGATGAAAATCGTGCCCATGATAAAGAAATTCTTAAAAAAGTAAGAGAAATTTTAAACTCAAGCGATCTAAAAGGCCTTGATATAGAAATTTTAAGTCCGGAAGCGGCTTGCAAAAAGACGCTTGATATAATCCGCCAAGGCAAAGACTGCATAAGCGTAACAGGCAATGTGCTAAGAGATTATCTAACCGATCTTTTCCCTATACTTGAGCTTGGAACGAGCGCTAAGATGCTCTCCGTGGTGCCGCTTTTAAAAGGCGGAGGCGTGTTTGAGACGGGAGCGGGCGGGTCTGCTCCAAAGATAGCCGAGCAGTTTTTTGAGGAAAATCACCTAAGATGGGATAGTTTAGGCGAATTTTTAGCGCTAATTGCAAGCTTAGAGCATCTGGCAAATACAAAAAACAATGAAAATGCAAGAATTTTATCGCTTACTTTAAATCAAGCCGTTGCAAAATGGCTTAAAGAAAATCGAGCTCCGCTTAAAAAAGCGGGAGAGCCCGATAATCGCACGAGCCATTTTTATCTTGCGCTTTACTGGGCGGATGAGCTTGCGCAAAACGGCGGCAAACTCGCTGGTAAATTTCAAAATTTGGCCAATGCGCTAAAAGAAAACGAAAGTGTTATAAACAAAGAGCTTTTAGAAGTGCAAGGCGCTAAGATGGATATCGGCGGGTATTATAAATTTGATGATAAACTGGCGCAAATCGCCATGAGACCAAGTAATACACTAAATCAAATCATAAGAGAGGTTTAAATGAAAATTTCAGTTATCGGAGCGGGAAATGTCGGTGCAAGCGTAGCTAGCGCACTGGTTTTAAGAGAAGTTGCGGACGAAATCGCACTTGTTGATATATTTGGTAACGTTGCAGCGGCTAAGGCTATAGATCTTGCTCAAAGCGCGGCTGTTTTCGGTATCGATGTAAAGGTTAATGGCGGAGATGATTTTTTGCTTTTAAAAGATAGCGATATAGTGGTAATCACCGCAGGAAGCCCTAGAAAAGAGGGTCAGACTAGAGAAGATCTGCTTCTTAAAAACGCAGGCATCGTAAAAAGTAGCGTTGAAAATATCGTAAAATTTGCACCAAATGCGATAATCATAACGGTAACAAACCCGCTTGACGTGCTAAATTTCGTTGTTTACAAAGTAAGCGGTTTTGATAAAAAGCGCATTATCGGTATGGCTGGCGAACTTGACTCGGCAAGGCTTAAATTTGAAATAGGTCAAAAAACAGGACTTAAAAATTCAGAGTTTAATGCTCATATTATCGGCTCTCACAACGACGATATGCTAGTTTTGAAAGAAAATGTCAGCGTAAATTTAGACGAAGCAAGCTTTAACGAAGTGGCTCATGAGGCAAAAACAGGTGGGGCTAAGATAGTAAAACTGCTTGGCACATCGGCGTATTATGCACCGGGAGCTGCGGTGGCCAAGATGTGTGAGGCGATAGTTAAAGAGTGTGATGAGTGGCTAAGCTGCTGTGTGGTCTTGGATGAAAATTTAACTTGCGGCAGGCGAGTAAAGCTTGGTAAAGACGGAATCAAAGAGATAAAAGAGCTTAGCCAAAACGAAAAAGAGGCTGTGCAAAAAAGCCAAGATGATATTAAGAAAAATATAGAATTTCTTATCCAAAGTAAATTTTTCTAAGTAAAATGAACATCCACGAATATCAAGCAAAAGCTATTTTAAAGGAATTTGGCATAAACGTAGCGGGCGGCAAGCTCGCTTACTCAAGCGATGAGGCATTGCAAGCCGCAAAAAAGCTAAATGGGGATAAATTCGTCATTAAAGCCCAAATTCACGCAGGTGGTCGGGGTCTTGGCGGTGGCGTAAAGATAGCTAAAAGCCTAAGCGAAGTTGAAAGTATCGCAAAAGATATGCTTGGCATGAGCCTCATAACTCCCCAAACCTCAAAAGATGGTAAGGTCGTTAGAAAAATTTATATTGAGGAAGCACTTGATATAAGCAAAGAAATTTATCTAAGCCTCGCCTTTGACAGAAAAGAGGAAAACATAAGCATAATCGCCTCAAAAGAGGGCGGAATGAGTATAGAAGAGACCGCCAAGGATCATCCCGAGCTAATCAAAAAAGTAAATGTAGATCCGCAGATCGGACTGCGCGACTTTCATATCTTAAATTTGATAGGATTTTTTGGATTTAGCAAGGAGTTAAGCCTAAAATTTAGCGAAATTTTAAAAAAGCTTTATCAAATTTATATAAGCAAAGATGCGAATTTGATAGAGATAAATCCTTTGGTTTTAACTTCTAAGGATGAATTTTACGCGCTTGATGCGAAGATGAGCTTTGATTACAGCGCCGTTTTTAGGCATAGCGAAATTTTAGCCCTTAAAGATGACGATGAAGAGGAGCCAAGTGAGCTTGAAGCCAAAAAAAGCAGGCTTAACTACGTCAAGTTAGAAGGCAATGTAGGCTGCATAGTAAATGGTGCCGGGCTTGCTATGGCTACTATGGACATCATCCAAAACGCAGGCGGAAAGAGTGCAAATTTCTTAGACGTAGGCGGTTCGGCAAACCCTGCAAGCGTGGCAAAAGCCTTTGAGATAATACTTCGCGATAAAAATGTAAAATCGATATTTGTAAATATCTTTGGCGGTATCGTAAGGTGCGATAGGATTGCCGGCGGAATTTTAGAAGCGGCTAAAGAATTTGAGCTAAAAACCCCTATCGTAATCAGACTTCAAGGGACAAATTCGACCGAGGCTATGGATATGCTAAAAAGTGCGGAGTTAAAGAATTTGCATGTAGTTGAAAATTTGCTTGATGGCGCAAGATTGGCCGTTAAATTCGCAAACGAAAAAGATTTAATATGAGCATATTAATAGATAAAAACACGAAAGTTATCGTGCAGGGCTTTACAGGCAAAGAAGGGACATTTCACTCTCAAAGCTGCTTAGAGTACGGCACTCAAATTTTAGGCGGAGTAACTCCTTTTAAAGGAGGGCAAATTCATCTAAATTTGCCCGTTTTTGACACGGTAGAGCAAGCCGTAAATGCCACAAAAGCCGATACTAGCTTAGTCTTTGTGCCAAGCGCCTTTGCAAAAGACGCTGTAATCGAAGCTGCGGACGCCGGCATAAAGCTAGCCGTAGTCATCACCGAGCATGTGCCTGTGCTTGATATGCTTCACGCTAAAGCTTATGCGATCAAAAAAGGAATGCGTATCATCGGACCAAACTGCCCTGGTATTATAAGCTCAAACGAGTGTAAGCTGGGTATCATGCCAAGCTCTGTCTTTAAGCGAGCTCAAACAAACATCGGCATTATATCTAAATCAGGCACATTAACCTACGAAGGTGCAAATGAGATCATCAAAGCGGGCTTTGGAATTTCAACCGCCGTGGGTATAGGTGGAGATGCCGTTATAGGCATGGCTTACGAGGAGCTTTTAGAGCTTTTTGAAAATGATGATGATACCAAAGCGATACTTTTAATAGGAGAAATCGGCGGAGATCTTGAAGTAAAAGCCTGCAAGATGATAAAAGAGAAAATTTCAAAGCCGATAGTTGCCTTTATCGCAGGAAATTCCGCTCCAAAAGGGCGTAAAATGGGTCATGCAGGAGCTATTATAAACGGCATAGAAGGAAGTGCGGAGTATAAGATGAAAGCACTTAGAGAAGCAGGTGTGTTTGTCGTGGATACTCCTACTGATATAGGGGCGAAATTTAAAGAGATAATCAAAATTTAAAGCGGACCGGATATATTCGCTACTTAAATAAAAACTAAAATAAATTTTATCTATTTTTTGAAATCTTAAATTTAAGTAAGATTATATAAAATTGCTGAATTTAGAAATTTTAAGCAAGGAAAACAGATGTTGATAAAAGAGGGTGTTGCAGTTTGGGTTGATACGACTCGCTGTAAAGCCTGTGATATATGCGTTAGTTATTGTCCTGCAGGTGTGCTTGGCATGAGGCTGGAGCCAAGTGCCGTGCTTGGCAAGATGATAGAGGTAGTGCACGAAGAGGCCTGTATAGGCTGTAGGGATTGCGAGCTTCACTGTCCTGATTTTGCGATTTATGTAGCCGATAAGGGCTTTAAATTTGCTAAACTTAGCGCGGAGAGTAAGGCTAGGGCCCAAGCCGTAAAAGCCAACCGCTACGAAAAGCTAGGAGCCTAATATGAGAGAGATCATATCAAGTGGAAATGAGCTCGTTGCCCTAGCTGCGATAGATGCGGGATGTAACTTTTTTGGCGGCTATCCGATAACTCCTTCAAGCGAGATAGCTCACGAGCTAAGCGTTCTTTTGCCAAAAAACGGCGGCAAATTTATCCAAATGGAAGATGAGATAGCGGGAATTTCAGTAGCTCTTGGAGCTGCTATGAGCGGAGCTAAGGCTATGACGGCAAGCTCGGGACCCGGGATCTCGCTTAAGGCCGAGCAGATAGGGCTTGGATTTATCGCCGAAATTCCGCTCGTGATCGTAAACGTAATGCGCGGAGGACCAAGCACAGGACTTCCTACACGCGTATCACAAGGCGATATCTTGCAGGCAAAAAACCCGAGCCACGGCGATATAAACAGCATAGTTATCGCTCCTGCAAGCTTAGAGGAGTGCTACACTGAGACTATTCGCGCCTTTAACCTAGCTGAGCGTTTCATGACGCCTGTGTTTTTGCTGCTTGATGAGACGATAGGGCACATGCACGCTAAGGCAATTTTGCCTGAACTTAGCGAGCTTGAAATTTATAATAGAAAGCAGTTTGAAGGCAAGGCAAGCGAGTATAAGCCCTACAAAGCCGCAAGCGATGAGCCGGCGACTTTGAATAAATTTTTTAAAGGCTACAGATATCATATCACGGGGCTTCATCACGGTGAAACGGGCTTTCCTACAGAAGACGGCAAGATAGTAGAATACAACATCAATAGGCTGTTTAACAAGATAAATGCTCACACCGACAAGATAGACTCTTTTGAGGAGTATAGACTAGATGACGCTGAAATTTGCATCATAGCTTACGGAAGCGTGGCAAGAGCTGCCAAGGAGGCGGTTGAAATTTTACGCAAAGAAGGCTTGAAAGTAGGGCTGTTTAAGCCTATTACGTTATTTCCGGTAGCAAAAGAAAAGCTAAAAAATATCAGTACAAAATTTGAGAAAATTTTAATCTGTGAGCTAAATTTAGGTCAATATACTGGTGAAATTCAAAAAGCAACGCTCAAAGAGAGCTTTAAAACACTTCACAAAGCAAACGGACGACCGATCAGCCCGCAAGAGATCATCGCCAAGATAAGGGAGTTTTAAGATGGCATTTAACTACGATAAATATCTAAGAATAGACAAGATGCCGACCCTTTGGTGCTGGGGATGCGGTGACGGAGTGATACTTAAAGCGGTCATTCGCGCTATAGATAAGCTCGGCTGGGATATGGATGATGTCTGCGTGGTTTCAGGTATCGGCTGCTCCGGACGATTTAGCTCATATATGAACTGCAACACCGTTCATACGACACATGGACGCGCGATAGCCTACGCAACAGGTATAAAACTTGCAAATCCAAACAAACACGTGATCGTAGTAACCGGTGACGGAGACGGGCTTGCTATAGGCGGCAACCACACTATACACGGCTGTAGGCGCAATATCAACTTAAACCATATCCTTATAAACAACTTTATCTACGGGCTTACAAACTCCCAAACCAGCCCAACCACTCCGCGCGGAATGTGGACGGTGACGGCTCAGCATGGAAACATCGATCCAAGCTTTGATGCCTGTAAGCTTGCAATCGCTGCAGGAGCGACATTTGTAGCTAGGCAAAACGTTATAGAAGCTACAAAGCTAGAGAAAATTTTAGCCGAAGGCTTTGCTCATGACGGATATAGCTTCTTTGACGTGTTTTCAAACTGTCATATAAATTTAGGCAGAAAAAACAAGATGGCTCAAGCCGTGCAAACACTTGACTGGATTGAGTCGCTTTGTGTAAGCAAAACGAAATTTGATACTCTTAGCGAGGATGAGCAAAAGGGTAAATTCCCACTTGGAATTTTGCATCAAGACACAACCAAAACCGAGTATACCAAAGCCTACGATCAGGTGATAAAAGCGGCTAAGAGTGGAGAGAAAATCGACTTTGGAGCGATGATATGAAAAGACAGCTTAGATTTGTAGGTGTGGGCGGTCAAGGTGTTATACTAGCGGGTGAAATTCTAGCCGCAGCCAAGATAGAAGAGGGCGGATACGGGGTTAAGGCTTCTACTTACACATCGCAGGTTAGAGGAGGGCCGACGAAGGTTGATATCTTGCTTAGCGAGGATGAAATTTTATATCCTTATGCAAACGAAGGCGAGATAGAATTTATGCTTGCGACGGCTCAGGTAAGCTTTGAGCTATTTAAAGAGGGTGTTAAAAACGGCGGTATCATCGTCATAGAGCCAAATTTGGTTCACGCAAGCGATGAGGATAGAAAAAGGTGGCAAATTTATGAAATTCCCATCATCACTATCGCAAAAGACGAGGTCGGAAACGTCATAACTCAAAGCGTAGTTGCGCTTGGTGTGGCGGTCGAGATGAGCGGGTGTATGGATGCAAATTTAGTGCGCGAAGTTATGCTCTCAAAGGTGCCGCCAAAGGTGCATGAGGCTAATACAAAAGCTTATGAATTAGGTATAAAATATGCAAAGGAGATACGAAAATGATAGGAATATTTTACGCAACAGGCAAGGGCGATACGCAAAAAGCGTGCGAGTATGTGGCAGCTAAACTAGGCGGCGAAGCTAAAGCGGTTAAAGACGTGGCACAGGCAAGTGAGTTTGAGGGCTTTGATCTTTTAGTATTAGCAAGCTCAAGTTATGGATTTGGCGAGCTTCATGAGGATTGGAAGGCAAAGCTAAATTTGCTAAAAGAGGCAAATTTAAAAGGTAAAAAAGTAGCTTTAATAGGAGTTGGCAATCAAGAGCGCCACGGCGATAACTTCTGTGGCGGGATAGTTGAGTTTTTGCCTTTTGTAAAAGGAGCCGCATTGCTTGGCGCAAGAGATAAGGACGGATATAAATTTGATTACTCATCTGCATTTATAAACGGTAAATTTATCGGGCTCGTGCTTGATACAAAGGGCGACAAAGAATACGAAAAACGTATAGATAAATGGGCAAGCGAGATAAAAGCTCAAATTTAACTTAAAAATAAGACTAGGTGATATTGTCGCAAATTACCTAGTCTTAAAATAACTACATCCATATACATATCTTAAAATATACTTGCATTTATCTTGTATATAATGCTAAATTTGCTGCCTACTAATGAATATATCAAATCAATAAATTGATATCATGTTTCAAAAATTATCATTTATCCATTTCCTGTACAAACCGTATTTATTAAACATAAGCCTTAAAGAAAAAAGTAGTATAATCAAAATAGACAAAATTTATTAAGTTAGATATTAAAAAATAATTATTTATCTTTTTAGTATTTATTTAATATAGTTAGTGCATAAAATAAGTGATTACAAATCTGTTTTAAATCTATTTAGTAGCGTTTTTGTTTGTATTATCAACAAAACATCCAAGGAGGATAGTATGAAAAATTTGGTTTTAGCTATGCTTATGTCGGCTTCTTGTCTTTCTTTTGTCTCTGCAGGACAAGATTACGCTAACGGAGTTAATGCAAGAAATAAAGGCGACATGGTAAGTGCGATTCAGTTTTTTCACGCCAGTTGTTTTAATAAAAATAACGATTTGGCTTGCTATGAGGCGGGCAAAATTTATGAATTCGGCTTTGGCGGAAAAGTAAAAAAAGATCAGTCTTTAGCTCAACAAGCCTATCAAAAATGCTGCGACAAAACAGGCAGAAGCGATTGTTGCTCTAAAGTCGGAAAGGATAGTGGCGGAGGACAAATTCAGGAGGGATCTGATTTTTCCAGGTACGTAACCGCGTGTGAAGGCGGCGACTCCGTAGCATGCAATAAGGCTTACAAAATAAGCAAAGAGAAATTTTTTGCGCAAAAGTCTTGTGATCTTGGCGATTTAAACGGTTGTAGCGATCTTGCTAGTTTTTATTACGGCGCTAATGATTACAAAAAAAGCTTTGAACTATGGGAGCAAGGTTGCAAGAAAAATCACGGACTATCTTGCCGAAATTTGGCATATTCTTATAAAGAGGGTAAGGGCGTAAGCCAAGATGTGGAAAAAGCCATTAAAATTTTAGAACCGCTTTGCGAAGGCGAAAGGCCTCAAGATTGCTTGGTTTTAGGGATTATATATAAAGACGATCAATACGGGGAAAAAGATATACTAAAAGCTTATAATTTTATTAGCAAGGCTTGCGCAAGCGGTAAATCCAAAGACTCTTGTAAGGTCATTAATAGTCCTGATTTTATGGCGGCGGCTTGCGATGGCGGAAACGGCGAAGCATGCAGAAATTTAGGCTTTGCGTATGCGGCTCAAAAGGATCCTAAGGCGGTTGAGTATTTTGAAAAGTCTTGCGAATATAAACTTGCCGCAGGCTGCACGGGACTAGGGTTTTTGTATTTAAAAGGTGGTTTAATTGAAAAAAATGAGGCTGAAGCTAAAAAATACTTTAAGTTAGGTTGCGATTTGGGAAATAAAACAGGCTGCGATGAGTTGGCGAATTTTTAAAATCATTGGTAGTTAGTATTTAGAGTGTTTTTATATCAATGGAGCAAAAAATAAAATAAAATCACCAAGAAAGGTTTAAGATGAAAGGATTGGCAGGACTTTTAGTCGTAGTTGCGATTTTTGGAGGAATTTTCTTAAAATATTACAATCAAGTTCCGACACTTGACGAGACAACCAAAGAAAAGTGGTCGCAGGTGCAAAACCAGTATAAGAGGCGTGCTGATCTGATACCGAATTTAGTTAGCACGGTGCAAGGATATGCGGCTCATGAAAAGAGCGTATTTGCAGAAGTTACCGAGGCTAGAAGCAAGGTTTCTCAGATAACTATCAATGCAAACGATGCTAGCGATCCTGCAAAGATAAGAGAGTTTATGGAGGCTCAAAGACATCTTGGGGGCGCCTTATCAAGACTTATGGCAGTGAGTGAAAACTATCCGCAGCTAAAAGCCGATCAAAATTTTCTAGCTCTTCAGTCTCAGCTTGAAGGCACTGAAAATCGTATCTCCGTTGCAAGGAAGGATTATATAGCTTCGGTTAAGGAGTATAACCTAGCTCTTAGAACTTTCCCCGGAAAATTTGTGGCTCAAATTTTTCATCCCGAGGCTAAGCTGAAAGATACTTTTGAGGCTAGCGAGAGCGAACAAAACAGACCGGAAGTTTCGTTTAAATAGCAACACAAAGGAGCTATTATGAAAAAGATCTTGTCGGTTTTGCTTCTTTTTGCGTCTATTTTTGCTGCCGATATCAAATTCCCCAACCTCACCGGCAGAGTAGTCGATGAAGCAAATATACTAAGTAATTCGGCAAAAGAGAATTTAACTAAAATTCTTGCAAACCATGAAGCAAATACTACAAATCAAGTTGTTGTAGTAACTTTAAATTCTCTTCAAGGAAGAAGTCTGGAAGAGTACTCTCTTGAGCTTGGTAGATACTGGGCTATAGGACAAAAAGATAAAGATAACGGAGTATTGTTAGTAGTAGCTCCAAACGAAAAAGAAATTCGTATAGAAGTAGGATATGGTTTAGAAGGATCATTAACGGATGCTACAAGCCATGAGATAATACAAAGAGTAATAGTTCCTAAATTTAAAGATGGAAATTTCGAACAAGGTATATTAGACGGAGTAGCTAAAATCATAGATTTCATAGACGAAGACAGCGGGAATGATTATGTGGGAGATCCTCTTGAGGATATCTTCTACACTCTTTCTTCGGGTGTTGTCGGAGGTTCGATTATCTTGGTTTTTGTTGGCGGGATGATTAAGAGGTTTAGGATAGTTAGCGATATCGCTACTTCTATGCTACTATCGGGCTTGATGGGATTTTTTATCGGTGTTCTTGCCATTGCATTTACCGGCTCAGCTATGATCGCGATAATTGTTGCTTTGGTTGTTACAATAGCAATTTTTATATTTGCCTTTGACAAGATAAGAAAGATGCCAAGAGGACTTTTGAAAAGCGGTGGCTTTGGCGGCAGTAGCAGCAGTGGAGGCTTTAGCGGTGGAAGTAGAGGAGGCGGCTTTAGCGGCGGAGGCGGAAGCTTTGGTGGTGGCGGAGCTAGCGGAAGGTGGTAAAGCTATAAAATTTATGAAATAGAGTTTAAGTTTACAGAAAGCTAATTTTAGTGACTCTGTAAATTTAGCCCAAAAGGGAGGTTTCATGAGAAAGATATTGTTTGTTTTACTTACTTTTATATCACTCTTTGCAGATCAAATTTTACTTCCGGAGCTTACGGGTAGGGTTGTGGATGAGGCAAACATACTAACTAAAGGCACAAAAGATAGCCTAACTGCGACACTTGAAGCCCACGAAAAAGCAACCGGCAGTCAAATCATAGTCGCAACTATAAAATCGCTTGATAAATACTCCATAGAAAGTTACTCTTTAGCTCTTGCAAGAAAGTGGGCTATAGGTAAAAAAAATAAAGATAACGGAGTGTTGTTGTTAGTAGCTCCAAACGAAAAAGAAATTCGCATAGAGGTTGGATACGGATTTGAAGGATTTCTAACCGACGCCATAAGCAAGAGTATAATTGAAAAGGTAATGGTTCCGAAATTTAAAAGCGGTGATTTTGAAGAGGGAATTTTAGGAGGCGTTGCTAGAATTTTGGATTTTACCGATGAAGATGCAAGTAACGATATAGTAAAAGAGCAGGTATTTGTCGATAATGTTTTGCTTGTCATTGCCTTTTTGATAGCGTCTTGTTCCGTTTTTATATTTATAGGTAGGCTAAGCGGACGTAGAGTTATAAGCGATGTAGGCTCTAGTATCTTTGGTTCGATTATAGTCGGAGGTTTTGCGGGAGCTATCATTAGTGCGCCTATAGATCCTATAATATATAAAACATTAGCCATTTTAGTCGGCATGGTAGCTGTTTTTCCTTATGTTTTTAAAGAGATTAGGCGTACGCCTGATGAAAAATTAATATATGGCTGGGAAAAAGGAGTTGATAGCTATAAATACTTCGTTGAAAGCGAAGGTAGTAGCGGCAGTGGCGTTAGTGGAGGCGGCGGAAGCTTTGGCGGTGGCGGAGCTAGCGGAAGATGGTAGATTTAAGATAAAAGGAAGTTTTTATGAAGAAGTTTTTGATATCTTTAATGGTTGTTTTTAGCTTTGCTTTTAGTGAGGGAAATTTCCCTGAGCTTTCAGGTTCCGTCATAGACAAATCAGGTCTGTTGAGCGAATTTGCTAAAAGCGATCTTGATAGAATGATAAATGAGCATGAGAGTAAGTATGGCAACAAGCTTATAGTGATTGTGATGCAGCTAAAGCAAGAAGAGGATCTTGCGCTCTATAGTCAAAATCTTGCAAAGCACTGGAATATCAATGACAAGACTGCTGTTTTAGTTGTGGATTATAGCTTGCAAAACTACGCAAATTCAAGGGCAGCTATCGTAACAAAGAGTGATTGGCTTAATGGTGGTTCGATAGCGTATGAGATTATAGAGACTAAGCTAAGAGAAGGAAGGATAGATGGCGCTTTAAAGCTTGGAGTTGTGAAGATTTTGGATTTTATGGATGATGACAAGAGTAATGACTACATAAATCATCCATATGAAGATGCTACTATAGCTATGTTTGGGATTTCGATAATTGGAGGGTTGATTTTATGGATTATAAGCCATAAGTCAAATCTTACTTTTTTTACCCAAGTCGGCATGTCTTCCGTGCTTGCAGGTATGCTAACCGTATTTTTGATGAAAGCCCTGCCTTACGGCTTGCCGTCTTTTATCTTTTTTGGCATTGTTTTTGTGTTTTCATTTTTAACTATGCGCGTAGAAATGAGAGATGATGGAAGCAGGTATGTAAATTTAGGCATTTTAAATTCTTTGTTTGGCCCAAAGAAAGCAAAAGAGGGTTAAGAGATTACAAATGAAGAAAATTTTACTACTTTTAACTGCTTTTTTATCTTTGTTTGCAAGTGAAATTTCATTCCCCAACCTTACCGGCAGAGTAGTCGATGAAGCAAATATACTAAGTAGTTCGGTAAAAGAGAATTTAACTAAAATTCTTGCAAACCATGAAGCAAATACTACAAATCAAGTTGTTGTAGTAACTTTAAATTCTCTTCAAGGAAGAAGTCTGGAAGAGTACTCTCTTGAGCTTGGTAGATACTGGGCTATAGGACAAAAAGATAAAGATAACGGAGTATTGTTAGTAGTAGCTCCAAACGAAAAAGAAATTCGTATAGAAGTAGGATATGGTTTAGAAGGATCATTAACGGATGCTACAAGCCATGAGATAATACAAAGAGTAATAGTTCCTAAATTTAAAGATGGAAATTTCGAACAAGGTATATTAGACGGAGTAGCTAAAATCATAGATTTCATAGACGAAGACAGCGGGAATGATTATGTGAGGGATCCTAGGATGGATGCTTTTTTTAGCTTTACTAGTATTATGGTAGTTGGTGGATTTGTCTTGCTTTTTATAGGCGTTATCTTTAAAATTAAATTTTTAAAAGACTTTGGATTAACTTCTTTTATGTCTGCATTTGCAGGTATTTTTTCATCCTCTTTTTTAGATATTTTTTTAAAAGGCGATGTGGCTTTAGTGTCTTTTTTATTGCTTGCAGCTTTTTTTATACTATTTTATCCTATGGTTAAAAAGATGAATAGCACCAAAAAAAGAAGATCTAAAGGCGGTTTTGGAGGTAGTTTTTACAGCGGTTCAAGTGGCGGTGGCTCAAGAGGCTCTTCGGGTGGTGGCTTTAGCGGTGGTGGCGGAAGCTTTGGCGGTGGAGGAGCTAGCGGAAGGTGGTAAAGCCATAAGTGGATTTTGTTTAAACAATATAACTTTGGCTATAAAATTTAATAAAAAATTTTAGTTTTTAAAAGCTTTTTAAATTTAACTTAAGAATCAAGCTGTGCTTAATCCATTTTAGCAAATCATATAATCTATATTTTTTGTAAAAATATAAACAAATTTTAAAAATATCCATAAAAATCTTAAAAATTATATCTATATTTTATTTTTTATATTCTACAATATATACATAGATATCGGCGACTGAATTTATTTGGTAATTTACATTAAAATTACGCAAAACTGCTAAAGTTCGAAATTTTATATTATACGCTGATTATTAGATGTGATTTTAAGGAGTTTTTGATAGCATGGGTGCAGAAAAACAGTACTTTGTAAAAGAGAATGAATTTATCGTTTCAAAGACTGACACAAAGGGTAAAATTACCTATTGTAACGAGCCGTTTTTACGTATAGTCGGAGCAAATGCAGCAGATCTTCTTGGCAAACCTCACAATATCATACGTCATCCAGATATGCCAAGAGTGGTTTTTAAGCTTTTGTGGGATAGAATTAAGGCTAAACAAGAGATTTTCGCCTTTGTAAAAAACAAAAGTTTCGATGGTGGATTTTACTGGGTTTTTGCAAACGTTACAGCCTCTTTGGACGCTCAAGGCAATATCGTGGGATATCACTCGGTAAGAAGAAGACCGAATGAAAATGCCGTAAAATTTATAGAAGGCGTTTATAAGCAGCTTTTAGAGGCTGAAAAGAGCGGTGGGATGGATGCTTCAAGCAAGTTGCTTGAAAAAATTTTAAAAGAAAACAATACGACTTATGACGAGTTGGTTCATAAGTTGCAACGTGGATAAAAGATGGATTATTCTTCAATTTTTAAAGATATAAAAGAGATAAAAAACGAGATTGAGGCGCTTTGTCAAACTAAGATAGAAGTAGAAAGTAATCAACTAGGGGTTAATAGCTTTAGTTTTCTGATTGATTCCATTCAAAAATATGAAATTCTAAACGGCCGTAAAAATAGCCAATATTTTAAGTGTGTCTTTGACAACGAGGATTATTATAAAAACATAAGCATATATCTTGATCAGATAATTAGAAAAATTTCTATAAAAACCGAAAAAAAAGGCGTAAGCTTAGAAGTTAGCGATATGCTTGCAAAAGCTTGTCAAAATATAAAATTTATAATCGGCGTTTTAACGGTAGAGTATGGAAATTTGCTCAAAGAGGACTCAAAGCGTTGGATTTCAAGAAACGGCGGCCAAAGACGTAAGATCAAAACCGCTTTAGCTGAGCTTATAGAATTTCAAAAGAGACTTGATGAGACTCTTAAGACTAGAGCCGTAGTTATATCTAATGTAATCTTAAAAGAATTTAAGATGCTTTATAAATTTTTTCTTTATAGTATCAAACTTGCCAAAGAGCGACACGATGAGTTGCTTTTGGTTGAGATCGCAGGAATGACGGATAAGATTATATCAATGATAGAGCCGATATTTAGCGACGAGAGCCTAAAGACTGATGAGTTGATATATTATTATTTGACCTATGAGCTAAAAGAACTTAAGGTCGATTCTATCGGTGAGAAGTTATCTTAGCTAAAATTTCATCGACTATTTTTTGAGAGCCGTTGAGGCTTATTTGAGCGCCTAATCGGCTTGAGATTTCTTCTAGATTTATTGAACTTATAATATCTAAAATTTCATTTTTGTCGATTTTGCCGTCTTTTTGAAAGCAAAATTTAGCCAAATTTTGATCTACTAAAAACTTAGCGTTGTAAAATTGATGATTTTTAGCCGCGTGAGGGTAGGGGATAAATATTGTAGGCAAACCGCTTGCGCAAAGCTCCCATAGAGTGCTCGCTCCGGCCCTGCTTACGGCAAGATCGGCAGCGCTCATCTTTGCCTCTATCTCTTTGCTAAATTCAAACAGATCAACTTCAACTTCTAGCTTTTGATACTCTTTTTTTAACTCGTTAAATCCGTTTTTGCCGCATTGATGAATGATATTTACACCCATATTTTTTAAGTCTAAAGCCAAATTTAAAGCAAGCTCGTTTATAGCCGCCGCACCTTGCGAACCGCCTAGAAAGATTATGTTTTTAAGTTCGCTTCTAACTCTTGACTTTTCAAAAAATTTGCTTGTGACAGGGTAGTCAAATTTAACTTTTTCGTAAGAGCTAAAAAATCCTTTGGCAAAAGGTTTTAAAATTTTATTAAGCTTGCCTGTTACGGCGTTTTGTTCATGGATAAAAAGCGGCAAATTTGAGATAATTGCTGCAAATGCCGCAGGAGCCGCACTATATCCACCCACGCTTATAACGGCTTTAGCACCGACCTCTTTAAAAATTTTACGGCATTTAAAGGCTAGATTAAGTATATTAGCAAGCGAAGCAAGCTTGCTAAAGCCTCTTTTGTTTACCACTCCTTTGCTTGGCAAGAAAATTTTATCTTCAAAATTCTCATCGTCTTTAAACCACATCATATCCTGCCCGCTGGATGAGCCGATAAACATAGTCTTTTCGCCTCTTCTTACGAACTCTTCGTTTAGACTTTTAGCAATCGCCAAATGCCCGCCGGTTCCGCCTCCGCTTATGATGATCATCCCTTTGCCCTTTTGCTTACCATTAATACCATGCCTATACCTATGCAAAGCGCAAGTATAGAGCTTCCTCCATAGCTTAAAAACGGCACGGCGATTCCTTTTATCGGCGTGATTGATGTGATGCCGTAGGAGTTCATTAGAAACGAAAGGGAGATAAGAAGCCCAATACCTAGGCTAAATAGGTGATACACTTTGTTTTCGCTTCTTGAAGAGACTCTAAAAATTCTATAAAGCAAAAAAACCACTATAAAAGTAATTGCCGATACGCCAAGCACTCCGATCTCTTCGGCTATGCCTGCTAGCACGAAGTCGGTATGAACTTCGCTTAAAAATCCAAGCTTAAACACTCCCGCGCCAAGCCCCTCTCCGAAAAATCCGCCGTGTTTTATAGCGTTTAACGAGTGTGAAATTTGATAAGGCTCGGGAGCATCGGCTACTCTTAGAGCGTTTGCTAAATTCTCAGGAAGCATTGATAAGACCATGTTTTGTATCGTGCCCCACCATGATTTGATACGTAAAATTCTATGCTCGGAGGTTGCTATGGCAAGAGTTGCAAGCGCGATTGCAGCTATCGCGCCAATTCCAAACAGTCTTAAACTTGTGCCCGCAAAAAACGCCATCATGATAAGAGTAAGGGCCAAAACCACCACTTGCCCAAGGTCGTTTTGCAACACGGCTATAAGATAAACCACGATCAAAAACAAAAAGGCGTAAGGCAGGATAAGCTTAAATTCCTCTTTTAGGCTCTTTTTGCTGTCATCTATCTTTCTTGCAAAGCTCCAAGCTAAAAAATACACAAATCCGATTTTAAAAAACTCAACCGGAGCCAGTGAAAAACCGGGCAAGCGTATCCAGCGTTTAGCTCCTCCGGCATCCGTTACCATAGAGCTTGGAAGTGCGTGCATAAGCCCCATAGATAGTCCGCAAACGATAAAAAGAGCAAACCCTATCCAAACAAGCGCTTTGTCAGGATTAAGTAGTGATATACTCCACATCAAAAATATGCCTAATGCACCTACCGCAAGCTGTCTAATAAAAAAATGATATGTTTCGTAATTGAAGTAAAGTACCGCAAAAACAGGCAAAGATAGCGAAAAGATAATGCCTATGGTAATAAGCGCTACACAGGCGTAAAATATCTGTCGATCTACTTGCAAAATCTCTCTCCGCTTTTTGAATTGGGCTTTGATTTTACTTAAAATTTACTTACAAAGATGTTAATTTGTATCAGAAATTTGAGATTATTAAGGTTAAATTTATAAAGCAAAATGGATATGTAAAATTTATAAAATTTAAAGTCGAAATTTGTTTTTGCGGTATTGTAAATTCGTGCTAATTTAAAATTTAGATTTACAAAAGCCTATTAAATTTATCAACTTCAAATTTAACTTATCGTATAATCACGTCTTTTTAAAAGAGAGATTTGTATGCCCCTTTCAAGACTAAATACCGAACAATACGCCGCCGCTACCGCTCCAGCCGGACACAATCTAGTAATAGCAAGCGCAGGCACAGGCAAGACATCTACCATTGTAGCGCGCATAGCTCACTTGCTAAATTTGGGCGTTAAGGCGGAAAAGATACTTTTGCTAACATTTACAAATAAAGCCTCAAGCGAGATGATAGAGCGTTTAAATAGGTATTTTGATAAAAAAATTACTTCTAAGATTACCGCAGGGACGTTTCACTCGGTATCTTATTCTCTTTTAAAATCGCTTGATAAGGGCGTAACTTTAAAGCAGCCAAGCGAACTAAAAACTCTTCTTAAAAGCCTTGTGGATAGGCGTAAATTTTATCATTTAAGCGATATTAAGGCTTACGGTGGAGCCTATCTTTACGATCTTTATTCGCTATTTCAAAATTCCGTCATAGACGGAAATTTCGCCGACTGGTTAAAAGGGCGAAGTGACGAACAAGCCGTATATGCTGAAATTTACGAAGATGTTTTAAGGGAATTTGAAGAGGAAAAGGCCAAATTTGGTTACGCGGACTTTAACGATCTGCTTATAAAAATGAGAAAAGAGCTTAAAAAGGGAGCCCCGTTAAGCTTTGATGAAATTTTAGTCGATGAGTATCAAGATACTAACACCTTGCAAGGCTCGCTTATTGAAGCGTTTAACACCAAAAGCTTATTTTGCGTCGGTGATTTTGATCAAAGCATTTATGCTTTTAACGGGGCAAATATCGAGATAATCGGCTCTTTTAAAGATCGCTTCTTAAACGCTAAAATTTATGCGCTAAATACGAATTATCGAAGCAGTTCAAGCATACTTGCACTTGCCAATAAAGTCATCTCAAACAACCCGCGCTTGTATGAAAAAAAGCTGATCGTAAGCAGAGATGATAAGAAATTTGCACCTCCGCGTCTGCTGGTTTATGAAGAGCTTTTTGATCAGTACTCAAATATCGCTGAAATAATATCAAACTCAAAATTTAAGCACGAGGAGATCGCTATCATTTTTCGCAACAACTCAAGCGCCGACGGTCTTGAAGTCGCACTTAGAGAGCGTGGGATAAATTCCAAGCGTAAAGGCGGGATAAGCTTTTTTGAAAGTAGAGAGATAAAAGCACTTATGGATCTTATGGGTATTATCATAAATCCAAAAGATATCATGGCGTTTATCCATATCTTTGAATACGCAAAAGGAGTCGGTGCCGCACTTAGCAAGGAAATTTTTGATGCTTTGGTTAAGCTTGGACACGGAAGCGCGGTTGAGGGATTGTTAAATCCTGACGATAGTGTGAATTTGTTTGAAAAAAAGATGCGAAACTATCAGCTTGGTCTTTTTGATGAGATCGATGAGATCGGCGAGATGTCAAGATTTTCTAAACTTGGTTTTAGTGAGAAATTTTTTGCTCATCCTATACTTAAAATGCAAAAATTAAGCGAGAGCGGGGCGATGTTTTTGTATGAAATTTATAACTTTTTAATTAGAGCAAAAAGGCTTACTAGACCGAATTCCTTGATAAATGAGATAAAAACAAGCAAAATTTACGCTCTTGTGGCTGAAAATTTAGCAACCAAGCGCGCCACTATGAAAAACGGCAATGTAGATGAAAGCGTTAAACAAGAGGCTAAAGAGCGGATAATGGCAAAGACTGAGGTATTAAGCGAACTGTCTAAAAACTACTCCGAAGCCCAGAATTTCTATAATTTCATCACACTAGGCAGTAACGAGATGAGTAGTGGCGAAGGGGTAAATCTTTTAAGCGTGCATGCGAGTAAAGGGCTTGAGTTTGAGCAGGTTTTTATCGTGGATCTTGCGCAAAATCGCTTTCCGAATTTAAAGCTTATGAGTATGGGTGGAAGCCTGGAAGAGGAGCGAAGGCTGTTTTATGTAGCTGTTACGAGGGCTAGAGATGAGCTTTTTTTAAGTTATGCAAAATACGATAAAATTAAAAAAATCAACTATCATCCAAGCTGTTTTTTGGTAGAAGCAGGGATGGCGAAGAGTGAAATTTAAGGAAATATTGTGCCAAAGATAAATTTTAACGAGATAAAAAGTATAGAGATCACAAAGCAAAATGCCGAAAATTTTGAGCAGTTAATCGACATAAGAACTCCTTACGAGTGGCATGAAACAGGCGTTATCAAGGGTGCTAAGCTAGTGTATTTTTACGATAACGACAGAGTCTTTAATCCAAAATTTTTAGAAGAAATTTTAGCCGTTGTGGATGTAAATAAACCCGTGGCGCTTATTTGTAGAAGAGGAGTGCGAAGTCTGATGGGGGCTGAAATTTTAGCTTCAAGCGGACTTTTTAAAGAGATTATAAATTTAAGCGGCGGTATGTCAAAGCTATTGTTTGAAGGTTATGAAACGCAAGAGATAAAAAATCAGTAAGTTTAAAACTAAATAAGTGCTTTTGAGTTGAATAATATAAGTTCATAAATTCGCTTTTTAAAAGCTAAATTTATGAACACTTGGCTTGATAGACATATAAAATTTTAATTAGCAATCCAGTACTGGACTACAAAATTAGGTGCTAAATTTAGATAGCTTGTTATTTAGCGTTTCGGTCATTTTGCTTAAATGCTCGGTCGCACTTGCAATCTCTTCAACGCTTTTTGCGTTTTGAGCCGAGCATTCGGCTATATCAGACATTCCTTGCAAGATCGCATTTACGTCTTGGCCCGTTTTGATATAGTCTTCAACTGCTTTATCTGACATCAAAACGGCTTTTTTCATGCTTTCGTTCATCGAAACTATCTTGCCCTTAACCTCATTGACAACCGAAGTTAGCTCGCTGATTTGCTTTGAGTTTAAATTCATCTGCGCGCTTGAATCAGATATCGCTCCTACTATGATATTTATGGTCGAATTTATCTCTATGAGTGAATTTTGAGTTCTTTCAGCAAGAGTTCTTACCTCATCGGCAACTACGGCAAATCCTCTTCCGTGCTCTCCTGCGCGAGCGGCCTCAATGGCGGCATTAAGGGCGAGTAAATTCGTCTGATCGGCAATCTCGTCTATAACCGATAGTATATTTCTAACTTGCTCGGCGTCTTTATTTAGCTCTGAAATTTTATTTGCCAGTGCAAGTTCGGTTTGAACGCTTGAACTTATTTTATCGCTTAGGCGAGAGATGGCTTCGTTTGCCGTATCGATCTGATTTATGGCATTTTGCATATCGCTTTTGCCCTGTTTTGCATCTTCTATGGAGGTTTTTATCTGATCTTTGATTAAAGAAGCCTTTGCGGTAGTTTCATTTGTTGTCATCAAGGATTTTTCTACATTGTGTCCTGTTTGCAAAGATGTCGCCGATAGCTCGTAGGCGACTGATGAATTTTCAGTTGATAAATTTTTGGCTTCAGATATCAGGCTTTTTAAGTTGTTCGTGGCTATTTTTAAAAGTCCTAATGCGCTATTTTTAAAATCGGTACTAATTTCTACAGCTAAATTTCCGCTTGAAATTTCTTTCATAATACTTTCGATGCGAGCAGGCTTTGCTCCTAAAATTCCTTCGGTAACCTTTGTGCTAAGGTATGCGAAGAAAAATATCGTTAGAATTACCACCGCAGAAAGGACTAAAAATATATTTTGCATATTATCAAGTTTATGCTTGTATATGCTAAATTCGTTTGCAGTTCTATTTTCAACCATGGTAAAAAATTCATTTATGGGCTGCATAATGCTTGCTTTGTAGTTATTATAGTTGTCGCCAAAGACTAAATTCATCGCTTTTTCTTTTACTTCGCTTTGATTATAGTGAATCGATGAAGCGGACCTCATCATATCCATAGCTTCAAATTCAAGTTTTGCTAGATCGAGGGATCTATTTTCGGCGTCTTCTAGTTTTTTAAACTCACTATCGCTAAAACCCTCTTTTTTCATAAGTTCTTTTAGCGGTATTTTTTCATTTGTATCTATGCGAGGGACTTTGCCGTTTCTTATATCCAGGACTTTGTTGTATTCTTTTTCATATATTTCGTTACCGTTTGTGGCGACGAATAATCTAACGAATTTGGTTAGATCATCCGAGCTTTGACGCAGTTCATCGGCTAGCTTGTATGAAATAAGCTGTTTGTTTGAAGAATTTGTAAGCTTGGCTGATGTCTCTTGCATTTTCAAAAAGACAAAGCCAAGCGCAACTATAAAACCTATGCAAAAAAGAGTAACAACTCTCTGAAAATTTTTTGAATAAACTATCTTCGTCATTGAGCGCAATCCCCTTACCCCGCGTCAAATTTAGGTTTTGTAATTATATTTTTTTTGATTTTAAAGTATTATAAAATTATAACTTTTTATAAAGCCTTTAATATTATTTTAATCAAACTCTTACTAAACTCGGACGGATTTTCTAGGCTCATTCCCTCATTTAGCTTCGCCATATTAAGCAACAAATTTGAAACATCATGCACCATTAATTCATTTGTGGATAGTTTTTCAAAAATTTCATGATCTGGATTTATCTCAAGTATAGGCTTTGCATTTGGTATATTTGACTGCCCCATTTGTTTTAAGATGGTCTGCATAGCAAAATCAGGATCGTTTTTGTCATAGACTAAAACGGCTGCCGATTCGCTAAGGCGCGAACTAAGCTTTACGTCTTTTACATCATCTTTTAAAATTTCGCGCATCTTGGCTAAAATTCCCGCGTGCTTACTCTCGTCCACAGATTTACTATCATCTTTTATCTCGCTATCTACGTCAGAGTGAGTAATTGATTTGATAGCGGTTTTGTCAAATTCATTTACCATAGGCATAACGATAGTGTCAATCTCTTCGTCCATTATAAGTACTTCTATGCCTTTTTTCTTAAAGCTCTCTAGCAAAGGAGAATTTTTAAGCATAGATTCGTTGTTGCCGCTTATATAGTAAATGCTTTTTTGATCCGTACTCATCGCCTCTTTATACTCTTTAAGGCTGATTAGCCCATCACGCTTGCTTGATTTAAACAAGCACAGATCTAAAATTTGCTCTTTGTCGTTGCCAAAGCCGTATAGCCCTTCTTTGAGCACTTTGCCAAACATTGCGTAAAATTTTATGTATTTTTCTCTATCTTTATCTTTGAGTTTGGAAAGCTCACTTAAAATTTTCTTTACGCTTTGCTCTTTTACGTTTCTCATTATCGCATTTTCTTGTAAAATTTCACGGCTTACGTTTAACGGCAGATCCTCTACATCGATAATTCCGCGTACAAATCTCAAGTAAGGAGGCAGAAGTTCTTTGGCATCATCGCTTATGAAAACGCACTTCACGTATAGCTTCACGCCACTTTGATAATCAACGCGAAACAGATCAAACGGCTCAGTCGCAGGGATGTAAAATAGTGTGCTGTATTCGATCTTGCCTTCGGCTTTAGTGTGTATATGAAGCAGCGGATCAGTCTCGTCGTGGCTGATTTGTTTGTAAAAGTCATTGTATTCACCAGTTTTTATGCTAGCTTTATTCATTCTCCAAAGAGCGGAAGCCTTGTTTATCTGCGTGTTTTTGCTTTCATAGCTTCCTTCTTTTTCTCCTTCTTTTGGCTGTATATACTCTTCTTTATCGGCAAATATCGGATAAGGGATGTGGTTTGAATACTTCTTGATGATATTTTCTATTCTATAGATATTGCTAAATTCATCATCTTTAAGATGTAGAGTTATGGTTGTGCCGTGACTTTCTTTTTTAGCCTCTTTTATCTCGTAGCTTTTTGCATCGGAACTCCATAAAAACGCTTCATCTTCAAGCGCCTTCTTGCTTAAAACTTCTATCTTATCCGCAACCATAAATGCCGAGTAAAAGCCCACTCCAAACTGACCTATAAGAGAGCTATCCTTTTTCGCTTTATCGCTAAGCTCTTTTAAAAAGCTCTTTGTGCCGCTTCTTGCGATGGTGCCTAGATTATTGATTAGATCTTCTTTGTTCATTCCGATACCGTTATCGCTGATGGTTAGCGTCTTTTTATCTTTATCAAAGCTTATGTCAATCCTTGGCGTATAACTTAGGGCTTTGTATTTTTCATCCGTTAAAGATAGATAATTTAGTTTATCAAGCGCGTCTGAAGCGTTTGATACAAGCTCTCTTAAGAAAATTTCCTTGTTTGAGTATAGCGAGTGAATCATAAGATCAAGCAGCTGACTTACTTCTGTTTGAAATTCAAATTTGTCTGCTTTTTTTGGCATATTTTTCCTTTTGTTTTAAAATTTTTAGCAGATTATACTACAAATTGCTAATATTTTCAAGATAAATATAATAAACTTGATATAGATAGTATCAAGCTTGATTGAAATTTTAAAAACCAAAAGGAGTAAAAATCAAATTAACATGCAAATGGTATCGTTTAAAAGTATATAAATTTGGCTAATTTGTTTTTAGCAGATTTAATATTTCTTTGCTATCGTAATTTTTTGCCTGCTCTTTTAAAAATTTGCAGCTATTTTCAAGCTCGCAAAGTCCGTGTTTAAGTAAAATTTCAATGACTTTGTCATTGTCTAAAATAGAATTTATAATTATAAAAGCCTCGATCTCTTTAGGATTAAATTCACTTAATTTTATAAATTTAAGCGCTTCTTCTAGAAATTTTATCCTGCCTTCATAAAAATTTTTAAATTTATCTGTTTTTACAAACTCTCTTTCTTTGCTGTTGTCTAACTTATTTTTATGGATAGAAAGTCCGCTATTTCCAACAAATCCACTTATATCCATTGCAAGAGAAAATAAAATTCCAGTAGTATCCCTTGCGCCATTATCAAGAAGGTATTTAAAGAGCTTAAATTTATTAAAAGAGCAAGCGGTGGATAAAAGCTCCTTAGAGTTTATATCAGCTCCGTTTTTAACTAGAATTTTAATGAGTTTTAAAGCCTCATTTTCTTTTAACCATTGACCACCATCAATGTCAAGTCCTAAAACCATAGACATATGAAGCGGTGAAGAGTTGTCTATTTTATACATATTATAATTTAGATCGGGCTTAAATTTAAGAACTTTTTCTATACGCTCAAAGTCAAATTTGCCGGTATTTCCAACTTTACTATTTATAATGAAAAATGAAAAAATTCGTTCGTTGTATTCATTAGTCTCTTTATTTATCAAATTTGGATTTTCATCCAAAGCTGCAAGTAGCTTATCAAGCTCTCTATCAACTTCTTCGTTTGTAATATTTTCATCATAGAACCTATCAAAATTTACTTCATGTCCAAAGCTTAGTGCAAATGCAAATATGAAAATGGCTAAAATATTTTTCATGAGTTTCCTTTTTAAATTACCAGATTAGGATTATATTATAACAGTTAAACGATAAATTTAACTCTTGGTATTTTGTCTTAATGCAAGCTCGGCATCATAAACCTCTTGCATCTTTTCCCTGGCAGTTTCAAGCCAGTTTTTGTCGCTTGTGTCTATTAAATCAAGGCAGATGATCTTCACTTCGCCGTTTTTAAAGCTGAAATTCGTAACGTCAAGGATATCCGTGCCTACAAGCACGATAGGCTGTATCTTTAAATTTAGCTTATCGGCGATGATTTTTGCTCCGCCTTTAAATGGCAAAAGTTTGTTTGTTCGCGAGCGAGTGCCTTCTGGAAATATCGCCAAGACTCGTCCGTTTTGGACTCTATCTTCCGCCTCTTTTACGATCTTTACAAGCGCATGTTTGCTCTCGCGATCTACCGCAATCATCTTTGGGATGTCGATTATCTTACCTATGATAGGGATTTTTTTGATCTCTTTTTTTGCAAGCCAGCAGATATTTTTAGGATGAACCTCTTCTAAGACGATGATATCAAGCATGCTTTGGTGATTCATTATTATCATATTGGCTTCATCGTTAAATTCGCCTTCTATCTTTAACGAGTATCCTCCGCAAAGCCTTTGAAATCTTCCCCAAATTCTTCTGATGGGCCGGTTGTGCTTATTAAAAGCCCACATAAAAAAGACTACCCAAAAGACAGACAGGATAAAAGTAACGGCGAAAAATGCCGCTTTAATTCTTGAAAAGATCATCTTTTAGCACCCATCCTATCTTACCATCTTGCATAAGCACCTTTTTATACTCCTCTCTCTCGCCTAAAATTTCAACCTTTTGTTGCTCTTTGGTAGTGTGAAAAATGGTTGAATTTTGAGTAGGCAAAATTTTTACATTGATATTTTCTTTTAGAGTTGCACTTCCAAACGGATTGTAGGTGTATAGTCCGTAAGAGCCGAAAATGAGAGTTGCGACTAAGTATATATAGCTTTTTTTGATTAAAAACATCACAAAAGAAGCCGCAAGCAGGGTGTAGCCTGCTATGTTTTTATAGTTTTCAAACTTGCTTTGTTTCGGATTTAGTCCTATTTGAGTGCTAATCTCGTCATCTTCAACCAAGATAGGAAGCAAAAAGCTGATAAATTTTTTCTCTTTGAGGCTAAAGTAATTAAAATCAAAATTCTCTCTTGTCGGCTCAAATACGGCAAAATAATATCCGTTTTGAGAAGTTAAATTCCCGCTTATAGAGTCAACCCCTTGTTTGATAATGCTCTTATCATCCATATAAAAGTCGGCTATATTACCGTTTTTAGAGCTTATCTCTACGACCATTATGAGGTTTTTATCGTCAAATTTACTCGTTTTATGCTTTTTTACTTCAAGAAGATCGGCTACCACATGGCTAAATTTTTCATCGCCCTTTACCTCTTTAAATTTAGGCAGAGTAACGATTGTGCTTGCGGTTTGAAAAAACTCGCCGTTTCTTTTTAGATTCAGAGTTATTTTCGGGTTTTTAGGCTTTGAGGAGTTTGCTTCTAGATAAATTTCGCTCTTATATACTCCGTTTCCGCTATGCTCCCACTGCAAATTCGGATTTAGCCATTTGATGTTTTCGCTCTCTTCGATTATAGTTTGGATATCAACTGTTATATTATCTTGAGTATCAGCAGTAAGAGTAAATTTAAAAATCTCGCCTTCATAGGCTTGCTTTGGCATACCTGAATATTTTAAAATGAGCTTATTTGGCTCTACATACTGATAAATTTGCGTATCTTTTAGGTTAAATTCAGGCTCATTGGTAGGAGCGATGTTTTCCGGAATTTTTGGACGTTTTATAACCTTATCGCTTCGCTCCTCTTTCATCATATCAAAGACGCTTGGCTCTTGAGCTAAAGCAAAAAGAGCCACAACAAGAGCTGTAAAAAGCCTTAGCAAACTAGCCCTTTAAGCATCTTAAGCCCGTCATCCGTGCCTAAAATTTTCTCGCAAGCTCGCTCAGGATGAGGCATGAGTCCGAAAATTCTTTTGCTTTTATCACAAATTCCCGCTATCGCATCAATCGAGCCGTTTGGATTTAGCTCTTTGCCGTCTTTATCGCAGTATTTTAAAAGCACTTGTTCGTTGTCGTACATGCTTTTTAGAGTATCTTCATCGGTGTAAAAGTTTCCCTCTCCGTGAGCTAACGGGACATTTACTATCTCGCCGACTTTTAAATTTGAAAGAAATTTATTTGAGTTGGCTATAACTTTAAGATGATGATACTTTGATATAAAGCTTAAATTTTCGTTTCTTCTCATTGCTCCCGCAAGCAGTTTTAGTTCGCAAAGCATTTGAAAGCCGTTGCAAATTCCTAAGATATATCCGCCTTTTTGAGCGTGCTTTAAGACGGCTTTCATGGCAGGAGAAAATTTAGCTATCGCTGCCGTTCTAAGATAGTCTCCGTAGCTAAAGCCGCCCGGAAGCACTATAAGATCGGCATTTATCTCATCTTGCTTGTGCCAAATTATCTCCGTTTGACATCCTAAAATTTCAAAAGCATACTCGGTATCCGTTTCGCAGTTTGTTCCGGGAAATAAGACTATGGCGACTTTCATACTATGATCTCGTAATCTTCTATCACGGTATTTGCCAGCAACTCCTCACACATCTTTTCAAGCTCTTTTTTTGCCGATTGCGATGATGAGGCGTTAATATCAAGTACGATTTGTTTGCCGATACGAACGTTTGAAATCCCGCTAAAACCTAGTGATTCTAGCGCGTGTTCTACCGCTTTTCCTTGAGGATCCAAAACACCGTTTTTAAGCGATACATTTACTACTGCTTTCATTTTTGCCCTTAAGATAAAATTCTTTTTAATACTTCTTCGTAAGCCAATTTTACGCTTCCTAAATCCTGTCTAAATCTATCTTTATCTAATTTTTCATTTGTGGTTGCGTCCCAAAATCTGCAACTATCAGGACTTATTTCATCGGCAAGCAAGATATTTCCGTCCTTGTCTACGCCAAATTCGACTTTAAAATCAACCAACTTTAAATTTCTATCCGCAAAGAATTTAAACAGAGTGGAATTTATCTCTCTGCCGATATGTTTAAGTCTGTCAAGATCGTTTTCGCTCTTTACAAGTCCCATAGCAAGGCAGTGTTCGTCATTTACTAAAGGATCTCCCAGCGCGTCGTCTTTGTAATATAGCTCAACCAAAGCAAAAGGCAAAACAGTCCCTTCAGGTATGGCTAGTCTTTTGGTAAGAGAGCCTGTCGCGATGTTTCTTACTACAACTTCAAGCGGTATTATTTGACATTTTTTGACAAGTTGCTCCGTATCGCTTATGGTTCTTACAAGGTGGGTGGCTATGCCTTTTTCTTTAAGAAGTCCAAAAATTTGCGTAGAAATTTTGTTGTTTAGCGCTCCTTTGCCTGCTTCGTTACCTTTTTTTTCTGCATTAAAAGCTGTCAGATCGTCTTTAAATTCGGCAATCAAAAGATCAGGATCATCGGTTGCGTACATCCTTTTGCCTTTTCCTTCATAAACCAACTCTCGTTTTTCCATAAGCTTGTCTCCTTATTTGAATTTTAGAACTTTTATAGCGTCAATTGCTGATTTTAATTGCAAGTCTTCATTTACTTTTTCTTGTGATAGTGTCGTTTTATCCTCTTTGCTTTCGTCTTTTTTGGCGGTTGAATTTGTATCTTTTTTGCCGTCATCTAGCTTGCTAAGCTCATTTGTAAGGTGCTTTTTAAGCTCGTTTTCTTTGATGGCAAATGCATGAGTATCCTCAAGAGGAACTTTGCCAGGATGAACTATAAGATCAGGCGTTACACCTACGGCCTGTATAGTGCGACCACTTGGCAGATAGTATCTTGCGATAGTTAGACGGATGGCTTCTTTGTCATCTACCGGAAGGATTATCTGCACGCTTCCTTTACCGAATGTCTTTTCGCCGATAACTACACCGCGCTTATGGTCTTGCAATGAACCGCTTACGATCTCGCTTGCGCTCGCACTTCCTCCGTTTACTAAGATAGCTAGCGGAAGGTTTGTTATTTTGTTGCTTTTAGAGGCTTTGTATTCTGAATTTTCGCTGGCGTTTCTGCCTTTTTGAGATACTATCACGCCGTTATCTATAAATAAATTTGTAAGACCTACGGCTTGATTTAAAAGCCCGCCCGGATTATTTCTAAGATCAAGAATCATGCCTTGCGCTTTTGGGTATTTTTTAATGAATTCTTCGGCTTTTTGGGTTACGTGCTTATCGAAATTTGTAACGCGAAGATATAGTATATTTTCATTTTCTATCATCTTAGCATAGACCGATTCTACAGATATTATATCCCTAATTAGCTTTACGTCAAACGGCTTTGGCTCGCCTTTTCGCACTATCGTTATGGTAATTGGGGTTTTTGGTTTGCCGCGCATTTTATTAACGGCTTCTTCTATCGTTGTTCCAAGCGTGGCATTTCCGTCTATTCTTAAGATGATGTCGCCGCTTTTTATCCCTGCTTTATCCGCAGGAGTGCCTTCGATAGGCGATATAACCGTAAGTGCGCCGTCTCTTATGCCAACCGTTATGCCAAGTCCGCCAAATTCGCCGTTTGTTTGAACCTGCATATCTTTAAAGGCTTTTTCGTTTAAGAATCCAGAATGCGCATCAAGGTTGTTTAAAAGCCCTTCGATCGCCTTATCTACGATCTCTTTGAATTTCATATCATCTACATAGTATTTTTCAACGGTTGATATTGTTTTTGTAAATTTTGATAAAGCTTCAAGTCTAGCGCTTGCGTCATCTTCGTTGTTTTTTGCGTTTAAATTTATGGTTATCAAGCCGGCTGCAAGAACTGTCGAGATAAAGCCTGAAGCAAAAAAAAGTTTTTTCTTGTTCAAAAAATTCTCCTATACATTAATTAAATGAGATTAATTTTAATGAAATTTGGCTAAAAATCGGCTAAATTTAAAAGAAATTGTATTAAGTAAAATAAGAAAATACACACCAAATTTAGCTTTTAGAGATTTTAAAAAATTAGTTTAAAATCAAAAAATAAATTTTTGTGATCTATTAAAATTTGAGCATAGTAGCTTTTAAAATTTGACATATTAAAAGATTAAACTTAGTAAATTCACTAATAAAACTTGACAATACTTCACTAAAGTTATATAATATAAATAATATAAAACTAAATAAGGAGATAATATGGCAAACATAGGCGAAAGCTTAACTGCACAGATGCAAGAAACCCTTGAAAACGGTATAAGTTTAGCTTTGCACGCTAAAAATCCGCAAGTTATGCCTTTGCACGTTTTTTGGGGTTTGGTGACGGACTCGGCTTCCATACTAAATCAAGTCTTTAACCAGATGTCAATCTCAAAAAATGCTGTTGAATTAGAGGTCAAAAGCAAAATTTCAAGCCTTGCTACAAGCTCAAACGTAAGTAAGGAAAATATCCAAATTTCTCGTGAGCTTTTAAATTCGCTTGAGAGCGCGAAGGCTCTTATGGTAAGTATGGGCGATAGTTTTATAGCGGTTGATACTTGGATAATTTCCGCTTTAGAGCTTAAAGAGATAAGAGAAATTTTGGCTAAATTTACCGATGTGCTTGAGATCAAAAAGAGCTTAGAAGCTATAAGAGCAGGGCGCAAGATAGACACTCAAACAAGCGACGAAACTCTTGATAGCTTGGAAAAATTCGGCATCGATCTAACTAAAAAGGCTATAAACGCCGAGCTTGATCCGGTTATCGGGCGAGATGAAGAGATAACTAGGATGATGCAAATTTTAATAAGAAAGAGCAAAAATAATCCTATCTTGCTTGGCGAACCGGGTGTAGGAAAAACGGCGATAGTCGAAGGGTTAGCTCAAAAGATAGTTTCAAAAGACGTTCCCGTAAGTCTTATGAACAAGCGAGTTATCGCGCTTGATATGAGCGCTCTTATTGCGGGCGCAAAGTATAGGGGTGAATTTGAAGATAGGCTAAAAGCCGTCATAAACGAGGTAAAAAGCGCTGGAAATATCATACTTTTTATCGATGAAATTCATACTATCGTAGGTGCGGGAGCGAGCGAGGGAAGTATGGACGCGGCAAACATACTAAAGCCTGCATTAGCGCGCGGAGAGCTGCATGCCGTGGGTGCAACGACGTTAAAAGAGTATAGAAAATATTTTGAAAAAGACGCCGCACTTCAGCGCCGATTTCAGCCTATTGACGTAAAAGAGCCAAGCGTAAATGAGGCCTTGCAAATTTTGCGCGGTATAAAGGAGCGTTTAGAGGTTCATCATAGCGTAAGCATAACCGACAGCGCTTTGGTAGCGGCTGCAAAGCTAAGCGACCGCTATATCTCAAACCGCTTTTTGCCAGATAAGGCGATAGATTTAATCGATGAAGCGGCTGCCGAGCTTAAGATGCAGATAGAAAGCGAGCCTTATGAGCTGGCTAAGATTAAGCGCGAGATAGTAACGCTTCAGGTTGAAAAAGAGGCGCTCAAGATGGAAGATGAGACTAAAAACGAAGAGCGTCTTAAAGAGATAGAGAAAGAAATTGCCGATCTAAACGAGAAAAAGCAAGCTCTTGAAGTGAAATTTGAAAATGAAAAGAGTGTCTTTAACGGAATTTCAAATGCAAAAAAAGAGATAGAAACTCTTAAAAACGAGGCTGAGATAGCACGTAGAAACGGCGATCTTCAAAAGGCCGCCGAGATAGAATACGGCAAAATTTTAGACGCTTCAAACCGCCAAAAAGAGCTTGAGGTAAAGTGGGAAGAGATGAAAAAGGCGGGCGTGTTGCTTAAAAATCAAGTTGATGAAGAGCTTGTTGCGGGAATTTTAAGCAAGTGGACGGGAATTTCGGTTTCAAAGATGCTAACGAGCGAGAAGCAAAAATATCTGATGATAGAGGACCACTTAAGAGATAGCGTGGTAGGACAAGATCCTGCGCTTCACGCTCTAGCAAGAGCTATTAAACGAAATAAAGCGGGACTTAATGAGGGCTCTCGTCCGATAGGATCGTTTCTTTTCCTTGGTCCAACAGGCGTGGGCAAGACGCAGTCGGCTAAGGCTCTGGCTAAATTTTTGTTTGATGACGAAAGAGCGCTTATCCGCTTTGACATGAGCGAATATATGGAAAAGCACAGCGTCTCAAGGCTTCTTGGAGCGCCCCCAGGATATGTAGGATACGATGAGGGAGGACAGCTAACCGAGGCCGTTAGAAGGCGTCCGTATAGCGTGATACTATTTGACGAGATAGAAAAGGCGCATAAAGATGTGTTTAATATCCTGCTTGGTATCATGGATGACGGGCGAGCTACTGACAATAAGGGTGTGACGGTTGATTTTAAAAATACGATCATTATCCTAACCTCAAACATCGCTTCAAATTTTATTATGGATTTAAAGGGTGAGCAGAGGGAAGAGGCTGTTAAAAATGAGCTGAAAAGCTACTTTAAGCCAGAGTTTTTAAACAGGCTTGATGATACTATCATCTTTAATCCGCTAAGCGAAGAAGGTTTGGTTCAAATCGTAGCAATTATGTTTAAAGAGCTTGAAAGGACGCTTCTAAATCGCGGCATTAAAGCTAGCATGAATGAAGAGGCTAAGAAATTTATAGCAAAGGCCGGATTTGATATAGTCTATGGCGCTAGACCGCTTAGACGCGCACTTTATGAGCTTGTTGAAGATCGCCTAGCCGATATGATACTAAAAGACGAGCTTGAAAGTGGCGATGAAATCGTGATAAACTCAAACGGGGAAGGTATCTTGATAGAAAAAAATTAGATGCATTCTTGATTTAGTCTTGGATATACCAAGACTAAATTTAAATTTTAATAGGATATAGCTTGGAAAGAACGTCTGAAGTATTAGAGTGTTTTAAAGAAAAAAATGAAAAGTTAAAAGAAATTTTTGGTAATAACAATGTTTATAGTGAAACGTTTACTAGTGTTTATGGATTTAAAAAATTACATGTTGTGCGAAGAATTTCTAAGCTTGATACTTTGAATAATGAAAGATTACAAGAAATTATTAAAAATGATAATATTAAATTTAAAAATTGCGACTTTGAATACTTATTTGTAAACGACTTTAAAAATTTGATTTTTGAAAAATGTAAAATTGAAGGATTTGTTTCAAATGAAACAGATGAAAATATAAAAGAAAATTTAACTTTTAATGAGTGTGAATTTTCATATGACATAGAGTTAGCTCCAACAAATTATAAAAACATAACTTTTAGTAACTGTGAAATTAAATCTAATATAATTGCAAAAAATGTGAAATTTGAAAATTTTGATTGCAAAAATAATCATTTTTTAGGATGTGTTGATTTTTCAAATTCTACTTTTGATAACAATGTGTTTTTTAACAACTGTATTTTTGATGATTTATCTGATTTTCATGAGTGTCGTTTTAAAGATACTGCATGTTTTTACGGTGTAGAGTTTAATTCGGCTTTTAATTTTAGCCAATGTGTATTTGAAAAGAATATAAATTTAGTAAATTCTAATCTAAATTTCACAATTAATGTTATAGAAAATACAATAGAAAACGAGCATAAAAGAAGAGAGAATAGAAATAAGAATGGTGGAAGCAGTAAAGAAAAAGTGGCAAATGATTTTAGAGATTCGTTTCGCCTTTTTAAAAGTGCTTTGATTGGCGAAAATAATCTTCTCGATGCTAGCAAATACAGAAAAATGGAGCTTTATTGCAAGGAAATAGAACTAAAAGAAAAGCTAAAAAATGAGCAAATCAAGATAAGGGAATATAATAAAAAGCTAAATGATAGCAGTGAGTCAAGCAATACAATAAATATCACACATAACGAATTAATAATTAATTTAATGTGCGGGTTGTTTCTTGGATTTTTATTGTGTTTAAGCAAATTTCATCAATTTGGCTTGATTGAGTCTGCCTTAACGTCTTTTTTGGCTATATTGCTTGTCTATACAACCTATATCATAGTTGCTTTTTCAATATATTTTGTCTATTATGCTAGTCAAAGTTATCAAAATATTAGAAAATCCGTAAAAAGAATACTGGCAAAAAAGTTAATAAATTTTGACACATGGGTTGATTATGTCGTTTTGCGTATTTATAGAAATACAAGCGATCACCATACAAATTTAAATATAACTTTTCAATTTGTGCTGATGATGATTTGTGTTTATTGGCTTAATGTGTCGATATTAAATAAATTTCATGAATTTGCTATTGGATACGAATACTTTTATATTTTAGCAATGCCTGTTATGATCTTGTCTATTTTTGGTGTTATATTGCATTTAGAAAAGCAAATGTCGGATCATTCTCTTGCCATTTGCTTGCTTTTTGCGTTTGTTGTTACGCTACTGTATCCTATTACGCTACACTATTCATATGCTTTGTTTAATATAGTGTTTTATATCACAACGATAGTTTTTGCGTATTTTTTATTTTTAGTAAAAAATAATTTAGTAGTTATTGTAACTAGAGGATTATTCTTGCTGATTATTATGATAGTATTGATATCTGAACCAAGGCTTATAAATCCGACTTATAGGCTTTTTAGCCAGACAAATACGCAAAATGAAAATTTAAGCAAACTTCTATCGTCGCTTGATTATGATATTTTATCTCATCTAACAAAGCTTTCGTATGAGATTTTGGACGCTGATAAAATTAGTGTTTTAAATGAGGAAAAAATATTACAACAAAAAGAAATTATTATTCAGAATAAAAATAGGCTTAAATACAATATCAAAAAGTTGTTAAAGCAAGAAGATGGCAGGCTTAAATATATCCTAAAAAACAAAGATAATCCAAAAGAAATTTTTAACGATATTAAATTTAGATCCAGCCTCTTGGATTTGCTATATATAATAGATGGCGCATTTCAAAGAAATTTAAAGGATATAGAGATAAGAGATGATTTTAGAGTGCTTTGGGAGGATCAAAACGTAATTGAAAATGAAAAAGAAAAAATAGCGAATTTGTTTAGCGAAAATAGAGACAGGATTGAATCTAAAATAAAAGCAATATTAGATAATAAAAGCGATTACAATAAAATTTATAGAGCAATTGCAAAAGATGAAATATCAAGAAGCCACAATGCTACTTATATTTTATACATTTTACTGATGATACTTTGCGTCTATTCATTTACTAAAACGGCTAGAAAAGCCTCAATCGTATCGGGATAAATTTAAAAATTCGCCTTACTACTCCGCAAGTTCCTCTGCGATTTGGGCTGCCAGCTTTAGCTTCTCGCTATCAAAATGCGTATAAATTCTAGATGTATTTAGGCTCGCGTGTCCGAGTGCTTCTTGGACTAAAACGAGATCTTTTTGCTTTTTATATAACATTGTCGCAAAGGTGTGGCGAAGCATGTGAGCGCCGTTTTTTTCCTTGCGAATTCCGGCTTTAAACAAAATTTGCTCGACTATCCTACTTACGTAAGCTTGCGTTAGGCGCGTGCCTTTTTTGTTTATAAAGAGATAGCCTTCTTTATTTATGTAGTTTATCGCTATCGCGTCAAGATGAGCTTCTATGAGGTGGCGCTTTATCATTACTATTCTGTATTTGTTGCCTTTGCCCCGAATTCTTATAGTGTATAAATCGCCATCTTCCGTTATATCCTTGCGCTTTAAATTCAGAGCCTCGCTTACGCGAATTCCCGTAAATATTATCGTCTTTATGATGAGCTTATTGCGGTTTGTATTTACCTTAAAGTCGCTATTTTCGATAGCCTCTAAAAACCTCTTAACTTCCTCTTCGCTCATAAATTCAGGCAGTTTTTGTCCCCGCGTTCCGCTTATGCCGCCCCAGTTTTTAAGCGAGATATCGTATATGTGGGCTCTACCGTCTTCTTCGTTTTGCTTATCTAAAAACGAAAAGAAATTTATAACCGAAATTCTGTAGTTTTTCTTACTTGCATCACTTAGTCCGCCCGTCGTGCTAGCTAAAATTTCGCTTAAAAGCTCTTCGTCTATCTGTTTTAAACTCTCAAGCTCGTAAAGGCAAAGCGTCTCATAAATTTTTTTAAGCGGGTTAAAGTAGGTATTTATGCCGGTAAGTCCAGCGTTTCTGGCTGATTTTACAAGTCCGTCAAGCTCGTTTATGCTCCTTACACTACGGCTTAAGGAATAATTTACGCTAGCAAGAGCTTTTGGATCTCTTAGCTCTTTGTTTGAAAGCGAACTTAGTTTAAATTTAACGTATCTCGTTAGCCAAAAAAGAAATGACTTTTCAAAACTATCTTTACAATCAAGCGGGTATTTCAAATGTTTTCCTTGCAAAATTTTAAATAATGGAAATTATATCAAATTTATACACCTGAAAATATAATTAAAATAAAAAGTTAAATTTAACAATAACTTTAAGTTAATTTATGTTAAATTTCTCAAGTTTTAAACTTTTTGATAAAGGGGAAAAGAATGCAATCAATCTGTAATTCGCGTCGCAGTTTTATGGCTGCTGCGGGACTGTTTGTTGCGGCTACCGCTTTAAAAGCCGCGCCGACTAAGTTTGAAGAGGGTAAAGGGGAGCGCTTTGGTATGGTAATAGACCTTACGCGCTGCATCGGATGTCAATCCTGTACTATGAACTGTGCTATGGAAAATGACGTTCCTGCAGGGATGTTTAGAACTATAGTTTCAGAATATGAAGCTTATGCAAAAGACGGCAAAAGAGCTGCTATGGCTTCACTTCCTAGGCTTTGCAATCACTGCGAAAGTCCGGCCTGTATCGATATGTGCCCAACCGGCGCAAGTCATCAAAGAAGCAACGGTATCGTTAAGATAAACAGCAGCGAGTGTATAGGCTGCGCGCTTTGTGTTGAGGCCTGTCCGTATCACGCAAGATATTTTAATCCAACTACTCTAAAAGCCGATAAATGCACATTCTGTGATCACAGACTTCGAGCGGGACTTCTTCCAAGCTGTGTGGAAACCTGTGTAGGCGGAAGCCGTATAATGGGCGACTTAAACGATCCAAATTCAAATATCAGAAAATTTTTAGCAACTCACAAGACTATGGTTATAGATAGTCCGAAAAATACAAATCCGCAAGTGTTTTACTACGGAGTTAGCGAGGTTTTAACCAAAAACGACGTAGAAGCGGAGAAGGAAGCAGGCTATAAACGAGTCGTTCATTGGAACGAAGAGATAACGCTTTAAGAGGAGCTAAAGATGCAAAGACGAGATTTTATTAAAAAAGCTATGATTGCCTCGGCTCTTCCTGTGGCTGCCGTTGCAAGTAAAGATGAAAAGATAGATGATTATAAGGTTCAAGGAAATTCCCATGAACCGGAATTTAAAGTAATAGACGGTAAAGTCGTGATGAATGAAGGACACTCCATAGTATTTTCTATGTGTCACGGGTGCACCACAAAATGCGGTCTTAGGCTTCATATAGACGATAAAAATGATCGCGTTCTTCGCTCGGTGGGAAATCCATTCCATCCGCTTGCAAATTTCCACTGGATGCCTTATAACACCTCTATAAACGACGCGCTAATAGCTACGACCAGAAGCGGCAATGACGATCAGCGAGCTACCGTTTGCGTTAGGGGTGCTATGCTTCCTGAGATGCTTTATTCGCCGATTAGAATTCTTTCTCCGCTTAAAAGAGTTGGCAAAAGAGGCGAGGGCAAGTGGCAGACTATTAGCTTTGAGCAGCTTATAGAAGAGGTCGTCGAGGGTGGAGATCTCTTTGGAGAAGGACACGTAGACGGTCTTCGCGCTATCTACTCCGATGAGCTAATCGATCCCGAAAATCCCGAATATGGCACCAAGCGCAACCAGCTTTTAAGCTTTTATCTATATGACGGCAGAAGCGATATCGTTGATAGATTTATGAAAAAGTCATTTGGCACCGTTAATCACTACTCACACGGCGGAATTTGCGGCGGCGGATTTAGAGCGGGCGGCAAGATAGCTCACAACGCGGGCGGATTTGCTCATACTAAGCCTGATTATGAGCACTCTAAATTTAGTATTTACTGGGGCACTTCGCCGGGTAATGGCGGAAATCCTTTCCAAAAGCAAGCTAAGATGGTATCTTACGCAAGAAGCTCGGATAACGGATTTACTTACGCGGTCATCGATCCGACGGTTTCAAATTCTATCAAATACGCCACAAGCGATAAGGCTCGCTGGATAGGCATAAAGCCCGGTATGGATTCAGCGCTTGCTATGGCGATGATAAGATGGATAATCGAAAATGAAAAATACGCTACAAACTACCTCATCCAGCCGAATTTAGAGCAAGCCAAGCTGGCGGGTGAAATTCACTGGTGCAACGCAACTCATTTAGTCATAACTCAAAAAGGACATAAAGACTACGGCAAATTTGCGCGAGTTAATGACGAGTGGCAAGTATGCTCGCAAAGCGGTAAAATTCAAAGCTACAAAGTAAACGAGCCTGCCAAACTATACTACAAAGGCAAGATAGAAATAGAAGGCAAAAAAGTAGCCGTAAAAAGCTCTATGCAGCTTCTTAAAGAGTCAGCCTTCAAGCACACGATGAAAGAGTATTCAAAGCTTTGCGGCGTGAGTATGGATGATATACTTTGGCTTTGTGAAAATTTCACAAAAAACGGTCGCCAAGTAAGCACGAACGTGCACGGCGGCATGATGCATACGCAAGCCGCAATGAGTACTTACGCGATACTTTGCTTAAATACACTCATGGGCACTTACGGCTACAAGGGCGGGAACGTAAACGCAAGCGCAGGCACGCATAAATTTATGAGCGGTAGATATGAGCTTGAGAAATTTGACGGCGCATATAAGCCAAGCGGTGTAAATTTGTCCCGCTCGGGCAAATACTACGAGACAAGCTCGGAGTTTAAGCGCAAGGTAGCATCGGGTGGTACTGGCTATCCTGCACAGCAACCTTGGTATCCTATCTCTATGCCGCTTATAAACGAAACTCTTACAAGCCATGCGGTTGGATATCCTTATAAAGCTAAAATTTTTATAAACTACATGACAAACGTCATCTACGGACAAGCGGGACTTGAAACGGCGGTGAAAGACTCTCTAAAAGATAGCCGAGATCTGCCGCTTTTCATCGGTATAGACGCGTTTATGAACGAAACAAATGCCTATGCCGACTACATCGTGCCTGACGGGTTAAATTTAGAAAACTGGGGTATGCCAAACGCACTTTGGGGAACTATAACCAAAACCTCGGTTGTGCGCTATCCTGCCGTTAAACCAAGACAAGATACTGATAATAACGGCACACCGATAGACGTGGAGCTATTTTATATCACCATCGCTAAAAAGCTTGGGCTAAAAGGCTTTGGCAAGGGTGCATTTAAGGATAAAGACGGCAATGCTATGGACCTTGACACTAAAGAGCAGTTTTATGCAGCCGCACTTGCGAATTTAGCCTTTGACGGCGAAGCGGTAAGCGACATCAGCAAAGAAGATGCCGAGCTTAGTAAAATTCACAGAGTTATGCCAAAGATAGAAAAATACCTCAAAAAAGAAGAGGTGGCAAAGGTCGCTCACGTACTTGCAAAAGGCGGAAGATACGATGATTATACGACTGCATATAAGGGCGATAAGGCAACCGTAAAAGTGCCTGCACCAAATCCCGCCTCTATATACTACGAGCCGCTTGGCGGACATCGCCACTCTATCACGGGCGAATACATGCCGGGTACGCCTACGCTGATGAAGCCGGTAGCAAGCGATGGAACTCCGCTTGAAAAATTCTTCCCGAAATCCGAGTGGAAATATCTAGTAAGCTCGAAAAAATCAAACGCGCAGCACTACTACACTATAATGAGCGATAGGATGAGAAGCATACATCCCGTAAATTTCGTGCGTATCAGCGAAGATATAGCAAAAGAGCAGGGCATCAAAACAGGCGATGAGGTCAAAGTCGTAACTCCGTACGCAAGCGCAAAAGGAACTGCGTTTGTAACAAACGGCGTTGCAAAAGGTGTTATAAGCCTTGAGCACGGATTTGGGCATACCGAATTTGGCGCTAGAACTCACTATATAGATGGTAAACCGGCACTTAGGATAGAAGGAACCGAAGTGGGTATAAATCACAACCTGCTAGGACTGCTTGATCCAAAACGCAAAGGCAAATTTAGCCTTAACGACTGGCTTGTAGGTACCTGCGCCAGACAAGCGTTGCCTGCAAATATCTATAAAATTTAGCCTTTTAGGCGCTAGGCTAGCTATCTTGGCTAGCCTAAATTTCTCAAATACATAGTAAAATATCTCTTTTAAAAAGCAAACAGGAATAATCTTGGAAAAACTTAAAGAAAAAATCATATCTTCATATCTGTTTATAATCTTCATACAAAGACCTTTTAAAGGCAACGGCTCATTTTTAAGAACTCTTACATCTGCTTTTTTAATGGCTATGGTTGCTATGTGTTTGGCATTATCATTGGATGGATTGAGGCATATATATTTTTATAGTGATTATAAACCCTTAAATGAGCTTACTAAAACAACAGGCTTAGTAGAAGCGGCAAATTACTGGTTAAAAGGAGAAGGAAAGCTCATAGTAAAGTCCGATAAGGACGGCTATATGCGTTACTATATAGATAAGGGAGATAAGAAAATTTATGAACCCGTTATAGGTAAAAGAGTAACCATATATAGTAAGACTATGCCTTTAGGAGAAGATATCCTTCAGCTAGAAGATGGAAACGGTAAAATTCATATAAAGTATGACCGTGAAGAAAAACTTAAGGCGCCGCAAAAATATAAAAACATGATATATGCATGTATAAATATAGCCGTCTTTTTACTACTTATAGTATGGTTTTTAAACCGTAGAGATTTTACAAAACCTAAATTTGTTAAACCGCCAAAAGTAAAAAAGAAAAAGAAAGTAAATCGTGATGAAAAGTAGGTGTAAATTTAGGAAATTTGTATGAGCTTGCTATATTTTAAATGCCCAAACTGCGGTAATGAAATGAAGAAGATATCAAAATTCAAAGATTTATTTGTCAAAAGAAATTTGGTCTGCAAAAACTGCAATAGCGAATTTAAGCCATCAGGTTTTTTTACTTTTTGGGTAGAGAACATTACTTTTCTATCTCCCGTTATTGTAATAGTTTTTGCCCATTTTACACAAGAAATTTTATTTTCAAATACTGACGGCACATTTTTGGTTTCGGTTGCTATAGGAACTGTCCTATACCTAATATTTTCAGCTTTTTTAACTTATCTGATACCATACAAGAAAAAATAATGCGCAAATTTACGCATTATTTTAACTGTTTTCTATAACTCTTTTTGTCTCAAGCGCTATTTCTAGCTCCTCGTTCGTCGGTATTATCAGTGTTTTTATGACGGCTTCTTTATCATCCACACATCTTGCACCGCTTGCTCTGGCGAAATTTAGCTCGTGATCTATCTTGATACCAAGGTGCGGCAGCTCGCTACAAATTTTACTTCTTGTATTTGGTGCGTTTTCACCGATACCGCCTGTAAATATAAGCGCATCAACGCGTCCAAGCACGGCATAGTAAGCTCCTATGTATTTTTTGATACGGTAGCAAAACATCTCAAAAGCAAGATGAGCTCTCTCGTCGTGCTCCATTTTAGCAACCACTTCGCGCATATCGTTTGAACCGCAAATTCCAAGAAGCCCGCTCTTTTTGTTTAAAAAAGTATCGATCTCGTTAGCCTTTAGTTCGCCTAAATTTAGCAGATAAGTGATAATCGCAGGATCCATATCCCCGCTTCTTGTGCCCATTATAAGACCTTCAAGCGGGCTAAGTCCCATCGAAGTATCTACGCTTTTACCCTCTTTAACTGCACAAACCGAAGCACCGTTGCCAAGATGAAGCGATATGGCGTTAAATTTCTCATACTCTATGCCAAGCATTTTTGCCGCGGTTTTTGTAACGTAGTGATGAGATGTGCCGTGAAAGCCGTATTTGCGTATATGCAAGCGTTTGGCTAGATCATAAGGCAGTGCGTATCTGTAAGCAAATTCCGGCATGTTTTGATGAAATACCGTATCAAAAACCGCCACATGAGGGACGTTTTCGCCGCTTTCTTTCATGGCGTTTCTTATGCCTGCTAGGTGTCCCGGGTTATGAAGCGGGGCCAGGGCTGAATTTTGCTCGATTTTAGCGATCACTTCGCTATCAATTCTAGCTGAAGTGCTAAAACTCTCTCCGCCGTGAACTATCCTGTGTCCTATGCCGTCAAGCTCGCTTAGGTTGTGCAAGATATTTGATACCGCAAATAGCCTATTCATGATCTCAAGACCCTCGTGGTGATCTTTGATCGCCAGCTTTTCTTCGTAAACGTTGTCTGTTTTTGTATCTTTTAATTTCGCATAAGAGTTACTTTCTCCTATGCGCTCGATAAGTCCCGTGGCGATTGCGTTGTTGTTGCTCATGTCAAAAAGCTGAAATTTTATAGATGAGCTACCGGAGTTTAAAACTAAAATTTTCACTATTTGCCTCCTGCTTGTATGGCTGTGATTAAAACCGTATTTACTATATCTTCTACCGAACACCCTCTGCTTAGGTCGTTTACGGGTTTTTTAAGTCCCTGCAAAAGCGGTCCTATAGCGATGCAGTTTGCGCTGCGTTGAGCTATCTTATATCCGATGTTGCCGCAGCTTAAATTTGGAAATACAAATACATTTGCTCTGCCGGCTACGTCGCTATTTGGCAGCTTTTTTTGAGCTACTTGCATATCTATAGCCGCGTCATATTGCATAGGTCCGTCGATGACTAAATTTGGCTCAAGCTCTTTTGCTATCTTAAGTGCCTCATGAACCAAATCCACATCTTCGCCGTATCCGCTATCTCCCGTAGAGTATGAAAGCAGGGCGACTCTAGGCTCAAGCCCGAAGTAGCTAGCGGTATTAGCCGAATCAATCGCTATCCTAGCTAGAGTTTGCGCGTCAGGCTTTGGATTTATCGCACAATCTGCGTAGATTAAAATTTCTTCATCCATACACATTACAAACGAGCTTGATACAAGCGGTGTTTGCGGTTTTGTCTTTATGATTTCAAATGCGGGGCGTATGGTATCGGCGGTGGTGGTTATGGCTCCGCTTACCATGGCGTCGGCTAAGCCTGCTTGAACCATCATGGTGCCAAAGTAAGTTTTATCCAAAATCATCTCTTTTGCTTTTTCAAGCGTTACGCCCTTGTGCTTTCTAAGCTCATAAAGCTTGCTTGCGAAGCTGTCTTGATACTCGTTTTTGTCTAAATTTATGAATTTTATTCCTTCTAAATTTACGCCAAGCCTATTTGCATCTGATTTTATTTTGCTATCATCGCCAAGCAAGATTAGATTTACAGCTTTGGTTTTCATGAGAAGTTCGCTGGCTTTTAATATCCGCTCATCAGCGCTTTCAGGTAAAACTATGGTTTTTTTATCTGATTTTGCCTTATCTACAAGCTCTTTTTCGAATTTATAAGGAGTGATAATGTCTTGTTTATAAGTTAAAATTTCATCCAAATTTGAGCTTATAAAGAGCTTTGAGTTTTTGTTTATCGCTTTTAAATTCTCGGTGCAATAAACAGGAGTGTTAAGGTGCTTGGCAAGCATTAAATTTAGCTCGAATTTGCCTATGTTTCCAAAGGCTTCACATCCTCTAGTCGCGATAAATTCGTACTCTTTTTTAAGCCTATCAAATTCTTTTATGATATCTTTTATCAGCTCTTTTTCCCTATCTTCTCTAAAGGCCAAAATCGCTTCTTCAATGCTTACAAATCCGCCGATAGGCTCAAAAATCGTTATATTTTTAAATTTTGCTGATATAATTTCATAAATTTTTGAAAAATTAGCAGTTAGCAGATAAATCCTATCAGTTTTCATCTTTTTTCCTTGATTAGTGGAACTTTAATTGCTTAATTTTATCATAAATATCTATACTAAGGTTAAATTTTATGAAAGCTAAATTTTATTTATCTATGGCTTGTATCGGAGTGATTTTTAGCGGATGTGTGCCGAGTGCTGATCCTAAAATAGACATGAAGCCGCCTGTATATGTAGAGCAGCTTCCCGCCAAGCAGATAAATAATCAGCCAAATACGGGTAGTCTTTTTGGACGAGGGGATAATCCTTTATTTTCGGATAGAAAGGCTATGAACGTAAATGATATCGTAACCGTAGTAATAAGCGAGAGTGCAAACCAAAGTTCCACAGGCAAACGAAACACCAATAAAGACAGCACCATAGGGCTTGGAGGAGGGGTGTTTACCGCAGGATCTTCGCCTCTTTCTCACGCGGCGGATCAGTTAAATAAATTCGGCGATATAGGCTTTAAGGCAGGTACGAAAAACGAATTTAGCGGAGGAGCTTTGAGTTCTCGCACCGAAAGCTTTAAGACAACCATATCAGCTCGCATTATTAAAGTGCTTGAAAACGGCAACTACTTCATCGAAGGCTCGCGCGAGCTACTGCTTAACGGCGAAAAGCAGATAGTGCAACTAAGCGGCGTAATAAGACCTTATGATATATCAAATTCAAACGAAATCGACTCAAAATACATAGCTGATGCGAAAATTTTATATAAGACCGAAGGGGATGTGGATAAATCTACCAGAAAACCTTGGGGAACGAAGCTTATGGAGGCTATCTGGCCGTTTTAAAATTTAATAGCCCTCAAATTTGGAGGGCTATTTTGTGTTTAATTAAAACATAAAGCTAAATTTAGCATTTAAACCGTTTGATTTGACATTATCTCTAAAAGCTCCTATGTAAGATAGTCTAACGGAACCATTTTTAAATATTTTCGCTTCTAAACCGGCATCTATAGTAGTTAGATCGGTTAGTTTTTCTCCTTCTAATCCTATGCTACCGTTTGCTCCTAATCCTACGGTTGTGCTAGGAGCTTTTTGACCAAATAGTCTATTATAAGCTATATTTGCATTTGCATTAAAAATACCAAAAGCATAGCTTGGTTTTATACCTATGGTAGCTACGGCAACATCTCTGTTATCTTTACTTGCGGTCATGGTATAAACACCTATTTGTTGCTCGCTTGTTTTAACTTTTGCATTTATATAACCAAATCCTACATAAGGTGAAAGAGCGAAATTTGCCGACTCTATGCCTTTATGGCTAATATCTGCATATACCATTGCGATAGCCTCTTTATTTTTGGTTTTTGTGTTTGATACATACTCGACTATGCTGGAGCTGCTTTCTTTATGGCGTTTGCCCATTGTGTAAGTTGCCATAGTGTTTAGCTTAAAGTCACTTATGTCGGTTTGAGTGTAGATACCGAAATTTGAGTTTAGAACTTTATAGTCTTTTTCGCCGTCTATTTTTGTCAGTGTTTTGCTTAGTCCAAGCACACCGCCAAATCTTGTGTTATCGCTTGCCATGCCGTCTGCGCCAAAGATTTGACCAAATGTTTGAGATTTGGCATCAACGCTATCGTATTTGAAGTTGTGAGCTATAGTTGTAGTCCAAAAAGATAGTCCGCTATATGTATCGTTGGTATTTACGGCATTTATATTCGCTTTGTGTCCTGAGATGGAATTTCTAAGTAAAATGCTATTTAAAACAGATGTGTTTTGTGCGGCAAAATTTCCATCGTTTGCAAGCGTCTTAAATGTAGCTTTTGCTTGATCCGGTGTAGCAAAAAGTAAATTTCTATATAGATCGCTTGTTTTAAGATTGTTTCTAGCCACCGATCTAAATCCGACACTAGCATTTGAAGGAGCTAAAATCGCTGATTGCTCTATGAAATTTGCAACTTCTTTTTGATTTGACGAAGCGGCAAAATCTCCCATTTGCTTTGAGTTTTTCTTTACATTGATTTTTAATTTATCATTTGCAAATTCTTTTGTAAGGTTAAAAAACGCATACTCTTTAGCAAATTTTGTCTTTTCATGCCCGATAAATGCTCCTTGGGCGCTATAGCCTCTAGTTAATGAAGGAGATTTCATTAGTTCGACTAATTCATCGGCATTTTCAGATATTCCGACTAGAGAACCGTCTTTGAAAGTTACATTTACGTTCGCACTTCCCGGTCTAGTAAGCAAAAACGCACCGCCGTTATTTATAGTTGTCGTTACGACATCTGATGTGCTTGTTTTAGTTACCTCTTTCCAGCCTGTGCTTGAAGGCACATAGTATTTTCTTTCTTTTAAAATTTCAAGCGAGCCGCCATTTTCTACGACTACATTGCTTTTTGTTAAAGATTGATTTAAGGCTGAAATTTTACCTCCGTAGATAGTAGTATTTCCCGTAAAGGTATTATCTCCGACTAAAGTAAGCGTGCCGCTTCCTCTTTTAACAAGCGAGCCTTCATATCCTTCTGTTGCTCTTTGAGCTCTTGCTTTTTCTCTTGCCGTTTCAAACACCATCTCGGCTTTTTCTTCAGCCGTTAAAGAAGCTTTTGCATTAAGTAAAGCCTTCCTTGCGTTCCAAGTCGCAGCTTCATTGTCGTCTTCCGTTTTTCTATGTTTGATTGCTACATCCGAAATGTTGTTTAACCAGATATCATCCACTTCCATACTAACATCAAATTTTCCTAAAAATTGTCCGGGACCAAACATCGCTTTACCAAGATCAAGGATACCCCAACCCCATCTTGCATCAGGAACTCCTAAATTTGATGTCCAGTCTTGAAGCGCAACGTCGCTATTTGGCTTTGTTTGTCTAGCTGTAGTTAGCATAGTATCTCTAGCTTGTTCGTTTGTCATATAAGAGTATCTTTCCATTATAATCCCAAGCGCACCGCTTACGTGAGGAGCTGCGCTTGATGTTCCGTTTGGAGCCCTATATCCCGGCTCTCTCGTTGAATTATCAAGCGTGCTTGAGTATATTTTAATAGCCGGAGCGGAAATAGTCCACCATTTTGAATGTCCGGCAAAATTGTAGTTTTGTTGGTGAGGATATCTTTTGTTTGTATAATCGTCTTTGTCGTTTCCCGTTACGTTTATCCATAATTTCTCAACATCCGGTCTAAAATACGGAAGCATAGCTCTAGTAAAAGACTCGGCCATATCACGCCTGTTTCCTGCCGTAAAAACTTGCACTATTTTTTTATCTAAAGCTATCTCATAAGCGGCATCTAAAAAGCTTTTTTCATTATCTACTACGAAATGATAGTAAGCTTTTTTCGCTTCATCAAGATTTTTTAAATACATATGATCGTTCGGTTTCGTTGTTTCTTCTGCAAAATTTAATGCTCCGTCTTTAGTATTCCAATAATAACCAAGAGCTCCTTTAAATGCAGAATTTACTTTTCTATTACTACCCCAGCTGTTGTTTATGACACGAACCCCTTTTTCTGCAAGCGCAGAATATACGCTCTTAAAATATCCGTAATCTTGAGTGGGTCCATATGTCATACTATCCGTTCCGCCCGTGTTTCCAGAGTACAAAGTAGCTCCAAAGGCAACTCCGTGCATTCCCTCGCCGTTTCTGTTTGCAGACATGGTTCCGCCGACAGATGTTCCATGTCTATCGTTCGTGCCTAAGATAAATTCTCCGCTTACATCAAATTTATCGCCTTTTTTAAATTCTCCCTTGTCTTTACCGTCAGGATATCTCATTCCGTTTTTTGAATATGTTCCTGTTGCTTTTATAGCCTTAACTCTTCCTCCTTTAAATTCAGGATGAGATAAAAGCATGCCAGAATCTACTATTCCAAGCGTAATACTTTTGCCTGAATACCCTATTGAGTAAGCCGTAGAACTATTTATATTATCAAGCCCCCAGTTGGCTTTATATTCATCGCTTTCCCAGCTTGAAGTATTGCCTAAAACACCCATTTCTTTGTAGGCGTTTGCACTACTTGCCAGCAACATACATGCAAATATCGACAATGTAATTTTATTAGCGTTTTTATTGCTTTTAAAACTAGCTATCATTGTTGTCCTTTTTAATTTGATCGATAAAAATAATTGATGGAATTTTATATTTATTAATCTTTAATATTAATTAATTTATTTAAAATATATTTTATTTTAATTTATACAAATACTTCATTTTTTTATTGAATCATCTATTTTTAAAATTTTTAAAGATATAATAAAGTGTAAATTTCAAGGCAAGGGCAAAAAAATGAAAGAGTTAAATGGCTCGCAGATGATTAGCGAAGCGCTATATAAAGAGGGTGTTGATATAGTTTTCGGATACCCAGGCGGTGCGGCTCTTAATATCTATGATGAGACTTATAAGCAAAGATACTTTAAGCATATTTTAGTTCGCCACGAGCAGGCCGCCGTCCATGCCGCAGATGGATATGCAAGAGCAAGCGGAAAGGTCGGAGTAGCTTTCGTTACTAGCGGTCCTGGATTTACAAATGCCGTTACGGGTCTTGCTACGGCATATTCTGATAGTATTCCTATAGTGCTTATAAGCGGGCAGGTTGCAAGCTCGCTTATCGGCACGGATGCCTTTCAAGAGATTGATGCGGTAGGAATTTCTCGCCCCTGTGTGAAGCATAACTATTTGGTAAATAGCATTGAGGAGCTTCCAAGAATTTTAAAAGAGGCGTTTTACATCGCTCGCTCAGGTCGTCCGGGACCCGTTCATATCGATATACCAAAGGATATAACCGCAGCAATGGGAAATTTTGATTATCCCGAGGAGATAAAGATGCTTACTTATAAGCCTACTTATAAGGGCAATGCAAAGCAGATTAAAAAGGCTGCCGAAGCGATATCTGTGGCAAAAAGACCGCTTCTTTACCTTGGAGGAGGGGTTGTAGCTTCAGATGCCAGCGAGCTTGTAAGAAAATTTGCTAAAAAGACGGGAATTCCTGCCATAGAGACTCTAATGGGGCTTGGAATTTTATCTCATGATGATGAAAATTTGCTTGCGATGGCGGGCATGCACGGAAGCTATGCGGCAAATATGGCTTTAAGCGAGGCTGATTTGCTTATCGCACTTGGAGCTAGGTTTGATGATCGTATCACCGGTAAATTAAGCGAATTTGCAAGATACGCGAAAATCATTCACGTAGATATCGACCCAAGCTCTATATCAAAGATAGTAAATGCTCATTTTCCAATAGTGGGCGACTTAAAATCAGTGCTTGAAGAGCTCATACAAAGAGTTGAAGTAAATCCTGAAAACATCAAAGACTGGAAAGATATCCTCTCTCGCTATGACAAGCTAAACCCGCTTGCTTACAGCGACAGCGATGAAATTTTAAAGCCGCAGTGGGTCATAGAAGAGACTGCCAAGATAGCAGGCGATGATACGATCATATCAACTGATGTCGGACAGCACCAGATGTGGGCGGCGCAGTTTTATCCATTTTCGCGCCCAAGACAGTTGATTACCAGCGGAGGTCTTGGTACGATGGGTTACGGACTACCTGCAGCAATGGGCGCAAAGTGTGCGAACCCTAGTAAAACGGTTATAAATTTTACAGGCGACGGCTCGATACTAATGAACATCCAAGAGCTAATGACAGCCGCAGAAAATGGCATAGCAGTTATAAACATTATATTAAACAATAACTTTTTAGGTATGGTGCGCCAGTGGCAGACGTTTTTTTATGAGAAGCGCTACTCATCAACTGATCTTAGCGTGCAACCTGATTTCGTAAAGATAGTAGAAGGCTTTGGTGGAGTAGGATTTGTCTGCAAAACCAAAGATGAGTTTAGAAATGCGCTAAAAGAAGCGATAAAGCTTGACAAGGTAGCTATGCTTGACGTTAGGGTTGATCGCTTTGAAGATGTGCTTCCTATGGTGCCTGCTGGAGCTGCGATATACAATATGATACTAAAAAGCAAGGAATAAATGATGAGTATAAGAAGAGTAATTTCAGTCATCGTTCTTAACGAACATGGAGTGCTTTCGCGTATCTCAGGGCTTTTTGCAGGACGTGGGTATAATATCGATACTCTCACGGTCGCTCCGATACCGGAAACAAATTTATCTCGCCTTAGTATCGTAACGGTGGGCGATGAAAGAGTGCTAGAGCAGATCGTAAAGCAACTACATAAATTGATACCGACATATAAAGTAATAGAAACAGGCGAATTTGTCGAAAAAGAGATGGCGCTCGTAAAAATTCCGCTAAGCGAAAATTTCGGCGGACTTGACGCTATACTTAAGGCATATAACGGAATAGTTGCGAACACAAATGAAAATTTTATCGTTGTTATGGTGGCTGACGATACGATTAGGGTTAATAATTTCTTAAAAGCTATCAAAAAATACAATCCTGCCGATATTGTTCGCGGCGGGTCGGTTTTAATGGATATGTGATGAAACTAAGTGAAATTTATAAGATTTTAGAGATTGAATTTAAAGGTAATGATTTTGAGGTAACTGCACTAAATTCGCTTGCTAATGCAAAAAGTAGCGAATTAAGCTATTGCGACGGCGAAAAAAACGCCAAATTTATTTCAAATTCTAAGACCGGAGCTATACTAATAGGCGAAAATTTAAAGGAATTTGTGCCTAGCGATACGCATGCTATAGTAGTTGAAAACGCGCATTTGGCATTTGCGATTTTAAGCAAATTTTTTGCAAAAGAGCTTTTTGCAAGCTCTCCAAAAGAGACTCAAATTTCACCCAGTGCCAAAGTAATGCAAAATGTTTATATAGGCTCAGGCGTAACGGTGGGCGAGGGCAGTGTGCTAATGCCGGGAGTGTTTTTGGGTGATAACGTAAAGATCGGTAAAAACTGCATCTTGCATCCCAATGTAGTCGTATATAACGACTGCGTAATCGGCGATGAGTGCCACATAAACGCAAATGCAGTTATCGGCTCTGACGGCTATGGATATGCACACACCAAAACTGGCGAGCATATCAAAATTTATCACAACGGAAACGTGATTTTAGAAGACTTTGTTGAGATTGGAGCATGCACTACGATAGATCGCGGAGTATTTGAGCCAACTATCATCAAGCGTCACACTAAGATAGATAATCTTGTGCAGATAGGTCATAACTGCGAGCTGGGGCAGGGCTGCTTAATAGTAGCTCAAACAGGACTTGCAGGCTCAACTAAGCTTGGTAGAAACGTCGTGATGGGCGGGCAAAGCGGCACGGCAGGGCATCTTAAAGTTGGGGATTTTGCTCAGATTGCCGCACGTGGAGGAGTTGGCAAGAATATTGAAGGCGGCAAGAAATACGCAGGAGCTTATCCTATAATGGAGCTTGGCGAGTTTTTCAAACTGCAAGCTAAAATTTTAAGATTTTTTAAGAAAAATTAGATTTTAAATGCTCGTATATTGCCTTAAATTTTACTCTTTATACGAGCAAATTTTATTTGTTTATGTAAATTTAGATATTTGATCTATTTAAATTTTCTTTTTGTGTTTTGCAAATTTAGTATAAATAAAAAGAAGAAATTTAAACAGAGACAAACGATAAATTTGCCTCTGTTTGTATATATTAGCTAGATAAAGAAACTAAAAAGTTT
>NZ_JBJJXH010000008.1:0-97533 GCF_045504005.1 Campylobacter canis
AACGTAATAGTAGCCAATAAGACAAATGAAGTAACAGCTGAAGTTGATAGTATGGCTAAAGATATAGCAGATGATGTGAAGAGGAAGAGGTTTTAGTTAATGATCGTATAACCAAACAAAAACGCAAATTCTTTTTATAAAAGAATTTGCTATCTCTTCTTAAAAACCAGATACCGAAATGCAAATAAATTAAATTAATACTGTTTTGTCACAAAGTCACCAAACTAAAAGTCTGTTTTTGCTAATATGTCTTTAAATTTGATTTAAAGGAGACAAAATGCTAAACAAGACTTTGTTAAATTTAGCTTTAGGAAGTGTATTGGCTACTGCTTTATACGCGTCAGGCGACGAGATAAAAGGTCTTAATGTAATGCTTACGGCATCCGATACTCAAACGCAGATGATGGCGATGGTGTTATCCACAAAAACGCTTGAACAAAGAAAGGACGTAAGGATAGTTCTTTGTTCCGAAGCGGGCGATCTCGCACTTAAAGAGAGCAAAAGCGAGCCGCAAAAACCGCTTAATAAATCACCAAAAGATCTTTTGCAGGGAGCGATAAAAAACGGAGCTAGTGTTAAAGTTTGTCCTTTATATCTTCCAAACAAAGGACTTGATAAATCAGCTCTTATAGAGGGCATTGAAGTAGCTTCTCCTGATGAAGTAGCCAAAAGTTTGCTTGATGAGGAATACAAAAATTTAAGCTATTAAATTTACTTTTTTCTTACAAAAATAGGCTTTCAAATAAGCAAAGCCTATTTTAAACCCCCTTTTTTTGTTCATATTTTTATTTTTAGTTTTGAAGCCTCATTTTACTCGCCTTGCCTATATTTTTAATCTTGAATTTTAAACAAAACGGGTATAATTCATATAAATTTAATCATAAAGAGAAAAAATGGATAGAGTAGAGCAGGCGATTGCCGATATAAGAAATGGTAAAATGGTTGTTATGGTCGATGACGAGGATCGCGAAAACGAGGGCGATCTGGTCTTTGCGGGCGCATTTAGCGATACACAAAAAGTAAATTTTGCCATCACTCACGCAAAGGGAGTTTTGTGTCTTGCGATTTCTGAAGATATCGCAAAAAGACTTGAGCTTAATTTGATGGTTGACAAAAACACATCTTGCCACGAGACGGCTTTTACGGTTACCATTGACGCAAAGGCTGCTACAACCGGAGTTAGCGCTTATGAACGAGATATGACGATACGTTTGGCAACCGACCATACTTCTAAGCCCGAAGATTTCGTAAAGCCGGGACATATCTTTCCTCTTATAGCCAAAAAAGGAGGCGTGCTAAGCCGCACGGGTCACACGGAAGGTTCGGTTGATCTTTGTAAATACGCGGGCGTTACGCAATCAGCCGTAATTTGTGAGATCGTAAAAGAAGACGGAAATATGGCAAGAAGAGCCGATCTTGAGGAGTTTTGCAAGAAATTCGGATTTAATATGGTCTCGGTTTCAGAGCTTGTAGAATACAGACTAAAGCATGAGAGTTTAATTCATGTAAAAGAAAAGTCAAAATCTCAAATAGCGGGCTTTGACGCTATAAAATACGAAATAACCGACCATAAGGATCAGGTGCATTTTGCTTTTGTCTTTGGCGAGACAAGCAAGCGCACAAATGTAAAATTTCATAAAACTACAAGCGATATAGAGCTATTAACCTCGGCTAAATTTGAAGAGCTTTTAAAATCCATCAAGTATCTAAGCGAAAATGGCGGTGTTTTGGTGTTTTTGCAAGAGGAAAAGACCTGTGATAGCACTATTAAGGACTTTGGTATCGGAGCTCAAATTTTAAGAAAGCTTGAGATCGAAGAGATCGAGCTTCTAAGCTCAAGCAAAAATAGAGAATTCGTAGCTCTTGGCGGATTTGGACTTGATATAGTTGAGTATAAGGAGCTTAATTAAGCTTAAATTTGCAAAACCAAGGAGGATTTTTGCAAAAAGTTATTTTGGCTCTGCTTTTGATATTTGAACTGCTTTGCATTTGGTTTTATTACGCTAGCGGTGATTTTAAATTCCTTCTTTTGGCGGGCTTTGCGCTTGGAGGATTGTTTATATATCTGCTTGCGGGTAAAAAAACTCAGCATCAAAACGACATAGAGCGAGCTTTTGCAAAAACTCCTAATTTGGGGCTTTTGCTTGTAGATGAAAGCGGAATCGTCAAATTTATCAATAAAAAATTTGAGCAAATTTTCACTCTTGAAAGCAAAAGATACTACGAACAAGAATTTGACACTCTTGTTTTAAACTCAAAACATCTTGAGTGCTTAAAAAATTTTTCAAATTTGAAAAACAATCCCTATGATAATCAAAATTTCATTGTTTCTATTAATAATTTTTTTTACAGATTAAATATCTCAAGCGTGCTTGAGGGTGGAGTCAAATTTGACGGATTTATCATCACCGCAAGCGATGTAACGCACGAAAGAGAGCTTGAGCAAAACGAAGCCGAGCATCATAGAATGCTAATAGCAAATGCAAAGATGGCGGTTGTGGGCGAGATGATAAACTCCATATCTCATCAGCAACGCCAGCCTTTAAGCTCTATCTTGCTATCGCTTGAAAATATTGAAGATTCTTTAAACGAAGATAGATTTGATGAGATCGCAGAGCATCTTAATCGCTGTAAAAAAGGTGTTCGTCTGATGGATGAAACCATAAAAGCTTTTAGAAGTTTTTATAAAAACGATAACAATATAATAAATTTTAATGTAAAAGATGTTATAAACGAGCTTGAATTTATAGTAAAGCCTCAGATGAATACAAACGGAATTTCGTTTGAATTTATATGCGAAGACGGTGAATTTATGGTTTACGCAGCCCCTTCCTACGTGAAGCAAATTTTATTAAGCTTACTTTCAAATTCCAAAGATGAGCTTGCAGAGTTTATGAAGGAAGATGTATATTTTGAGCCTAAAGTTTGGATAAATTTGCAAAGCATGAAAAATGAAATTTGCATAAGCGTAAGCGATAACGGAAGAGGCGTAAAAGAGAGTAAAGAGATGATTTACGAACCGTTTTTTACTACTAAAAAGGACACCGGAACGGGCATGGGGCTTTATGTGGCTAAAATTTTAGCAACCGATAAGCTTGGCGGAAGACTTGCGCTTGAAAGTGCGAAAGAGCCTACTAAATTCGCGCTTTATCTAAAAAAAGAGGCTAAAGAGGCGGACAATGTATAGCAAGATAAAAGAGATATTAAAAGATGTAAATTTGCTTCTTGTTGAGGACGATGATGACCTAAGAGAGGCGATAAAAAGCGCTTTGGCACACTATACAAATGAAATTTACGCTTGCAGGGACGCAAAAGAGGCTTTGGAGTGCTTTGGTTCGCACAATATAAATTTGATAGTTTCTGATATCAATATGCCTAGAATGAGCGGGCTTAAGATGGCTTCGATTATCAGAAAGAGCGACGAGAACGTGCCTATCATATTTTTAACCGCTTATGATAACGATGAAAATATGCTAAGCGCCATTGAAGTTAAGAGCTCGGGCGTGCTTAAAAAGCCGTTTGATAAGCGAGAGCTGGTGATGACGATGAGTTTTGCGGCGAACAAATTTAGAAGTGATTTTGCAAGCGTGGATCTTAAAAACGGCTTTGTGTTTAATGCATTTACAAGAGAGCTTTATAAAGACGGTGAAGTAGTGGCGCTAACAAAAAAGGAGCAAGCGCTGCTTCATCTTTTTCTTAAAAACCAAGCTAGAACCGTTAGCTTTGAGATGATCGAGGCTAACGTATGGCAGGGGGAAAGCTGCACAAGCGACACTATAAGGTCTTTTGTCTATAAGCTTCGCAAAAAGCTCTATCCAGAGCTTATACAAAACGCTCAAGGAAGGGGGTATAAGCTGTGCTTAAATGAGGAGTGTGACAGGACTATAAGCGGGGTAGGGTATGTGTAGGATAAAATACAAGTATATAATCAGCCAAGCAATAGAAAACCGCTAATCTAAAAATTAAGTGTATTAATTAAAATTTTTATAAATATACAAAACTACTTAAATAAATTCATAAAATTTCGTAAATTTCAAAAAATCATATTTAAATCATACTTTTTATCTATAATTTCTCTGCAGCCACGACAAAGGAGAAATATGAAAAAAGTATTATTGTCAGCAACGATAGCCTGTTCGCTGTTTGCATCGGGAGATGTTTATAGCGATGTTGTTAAGCCGCTATTTTTAGATGCGACTTCGGATAAGTCCATAGGTAGACTACTTCCGACTAATGCCGTTAAAATAAGCGAGGAAGGTTCCGATAGAGTAAAGGTAGTAATTCGCGGGTATAAAAATCCTGCCGTAGATAACGTGATTTATTATAGTGATTCACAGCGCGTCATAGCGGCAGCTTTTGCCAAGACGGCAAAGATTGATTATAAGATGATTGAAAAGGGTAAAGACGGCAAATGGGACAAAGTGGAAGTTGTCGCCTACACTCCTAAGGGTGAATTTGTAAATGAAGTTTCTTCTATGTTTGCAAGAGCCGATCAGATGTATAAAGATAACTGCGGTATCTGCCACACTGCTCATGCGACCGACCACTACAAAGCAAACCAATGGCCAAATCTTGTAAAATCAATGCTTAGCAGAACCGCTATAGATAAAAAAGATGAGTGGCTCATCACTCAGTATTTACAAAAACACTCTTCGGATGTGAGCGCAGGAGCGAAGTAAGACGCGAACTGCTTCGCGTCTGTGCCTAAAGCAATAGCCTGAGTATATCGCAAAGCGATACGGAGGCTGGAGACGGATTAAGGATACAAAGATATTTTTATAAGGAGAAAAGATGAATAGACAAAGACGAGATGTTTTAAAATTCGGCGCGCTTTTAGCAGGAGCTCCGCTAATTTCAAAGGTTGCAGCTACGAATTTGCTTGCAGATGAGTTAAATTCCGGCCTTGTCAAAAATGGCACGGTAAATACCGCAGCTCACTGGGGTATGCTAAAAGTAGAGGTTAAAGACGGAAAGATCGTCGGCTCAAACCATATCCAAAAAACAAGCGATATACCAAATCCGCTTCAAAATTTTACCGCCGATATGGTATATAAAAGTCGCATAAGATATCCGATGGTACGCAAAAGCTATCTGATGGATCCAAACAATCCAAAACCGGAACTTAGAGGTAAAGACGAGTGGGTTAGGGTAAGATATGAAGACGCTATCAAGCTTGTAGCCAGAGAGCTTAAAAAGACGAGAAAAGAAAAAGGAATTCAAAGCGTATTTGCAGGAAGCTACGGTTGGAAATCAAGCGGAAACGTGCATAATTCCAGAATTTTACTTCATAGATTTATGAATTTAAGCGGCGGATTTGTAGGACACCTTGGCGATTACTCCACAGGAGCAAGCCAAGTCATCATGCCTCACGTTATGGGAAGTATTGAGGTTTATGAGCAGCAAACCAGCTGGCCGCTTATACTTGAGCACTCAAAAGTAGTAGTTATCTGGGGAGCAAATCCTATATCCACACTTCGCATAGCTTGGACTTCGACAGACGAGCAAGGCTTTAAATACTTTGAAGAGCTTAAAAAATCGGGCAAAAAAGTGATCATCATCGATCCTATCAAGAGCGAAACAGCTCAATACTTCGACAAAGCTCAGTGGGTAACTCCTCTGCCAAATACCGATACAGCTATGATGCTTGGTATGATGCACTACCTATATACAAGTGACAAATACGACAAAGAGTTTATCTCAACTTACACAGTGGGCTTTGATAAATTCCTTCCTTACCTGCTTGGCAAGACAGACGGCGTGGCAAAAGACCTAGAGTGGGCGAGTAAAATTTGCGGACTTAAAGCTTCGCTTATAAAAGAGCTTGCAGATACCTTTATGGATAACCGCACTATGCTAATGAGCGGTTGGGGTATGCAAAGAGCTCACCACGGCGAGCAACCTCACTGGGCTATGGTAACTCTAGCTGCTATGCTTGGACAAATCGGACTTCCTGGCGGCGGCTTTGGCTTAAGCTATCACTACTCAAACGGCGGCGCTCCTACCTGCAAAGGCGGAGTAATCGGCGGTATGAATAGCGCAAGTTTAGGATTTTTCAATGAAGAGGGTGAATTTATCGGTACAAACACGGGAAGCTTTGATAAAAATGGTCGCTTTATAGCTAAACCTGTAGCGGCAAGCGGCACTGGTCAAAGTTGGCTTTCAAAAGCAACCGAGTATGTATTCCCATTAGCTAGGATAGCCGATGCATTGCTAAATCCGGGTAAAGTTATAGATCACAACGGCAAGAAGATAACATATCCTGATATAGACTTTATCTACTGGGTCGGCGGCAATCCATTCTGCCACCATCAAGATACAAACACTCTTGTAAAAGCTTGGCAAAAACCTCGCACCATCGTCGTAAATGAGCCTTACTGGACACCGACAGCAAAGATGGCTGATATCGTGTTCCCAACCACAACGGCTTATGAGAGAAACGACATCACGATGACGGGTGATTACTCAAATATGAACATCGTCCCTATGAAACAAGTCGTTGAAAAATTTGAAGAGTCAAGAGACGACTATCAAATTTTTAGCGATCTTTGCAAGGCTTACGCTAAAAATCTAGTCGTAGCATATACCGATAACGGCAAAGACGAATTTGACTGGATCAAAGAGTACTATGACGCAGCTTATAATCAAGTAATCTCAGTGCCTGATCTGGTAACCGATATGAAACCGTTTAATGAATTCTGGGCCGCAAATGAGCCTGTGACATTTGCTTCTACTCCGGAGAGTGATCAATGGATAAGACACGGCGAATTTAGAGAAGATCCTATCCTAAATGCACTGGGAACACCGTCAGGTCTTATAGAAATTTACTCAGAAACTATCGAAAAGATGGGATATGACGACTGCAAGGCTCACCCTATGTGGTTTGAGCCTATCGAGTGGCTGGGTATGAAAGATAAACCTGCTAAATTCCATATGATAAGCGCTCACCCTGCAGATAGACTTCACTCTCAGCTAAGCAATACGAGCATCCGCGACAATTACGCAGTGGCAAATCGTGAACCGATCTGGATAAACGAAAAAGACGCTAAAGAGCTTGGCATAAAAGACGGTGATTTGGTAAGAGTGTTTAACGCCAGAGGAGAGGCGTTAGCCGGTGCGGTCGTAACTAAAAACATATCAAGAAACGTTGTAAGGCTTTGCGAGGGCGCTTGGTATGATCCTGATATGAACGGACTTTGCAAAAACGGCTCTGCAAACGCACTAACCATAGATATACCGACCAGCAAGCTTGCAAACGGCAATATAGCTCATACGGCTCTGGTAAATATCGAGAAATTTACCGGCGTTGCTCCTAAACTAACTGCATTTAGCGATCCGAAATTCGCTATGTGATATCCAAATTCTACCGCTTTATTCGGCGGTAGAATTTATCTTTTTAAAATTTAGTTATTCATAGTTGTCAAAATTTACAAATTCTCTTTTTCCAAATTCAGTAAAAACTCCTTTGTTTTTAACCCTTCTCCGCCCGAATATCCACCAAGTGAATTGCCGGCTACCACTCGGTGGCATGGGATGATGATGGGGATTTTATTTTTGCCGTTTGCAGAGCCGACCGCACGGCAAGCCTTTGGGTTGTCTATGTTTTTAGCTAGCTGGGCGTAGGTCACTCTCTTTCCGTAAGGAATTTTAAGCAGCGCTTCATATACGCTTTTTTGAAAAGGAGTGCCTGAAATTTGAAATTTGCATTTAAACTCGCGTAAATTTCCTTTAAAATACTCATCAAGCTCTTTTAAACAAAGCTTTAAATTTTCATCTTTAACCTCTGTTTTTACAAATTTATCCACGAAATTTAGCTCGCAAATTCCGTTTTCGTCTGCGCAAATTTCTAAGATGCCTATTGGGGATTTTAAGTAGGCTTTTTGCAAATTTACTCCTTTTGTTTTGATGCCTTTAAATTTAGCAAATTTTAGTTTAGTTTCTTATGCGTTTTTGGATAAAATAAAGTTAAATAGTTAATGTATCAGGCAATATGTTAAGCATAATTTAGCAAATTTAAACCAAGAAAATAAAGATAAAGGATAAGTGATGGATTTTTTTAAAGAATATGAAAAACACGTTGATGAAAGGGCATCGCTCGGTATTCCGCCGCTTGCCTTGAGTGCCGAGCAGACGAAGCAAGTTTGCGAGCTTTTAAAAGATGGCGATAAAAGGCAAGCCGAGCTTATAAATTTGCTTGCCACTAGGGTAAACCCGGGCGTTGATGACGCAGCTAAGATAAAGGCTGAATTTTTAAACGAGATTATAAATCACGATGTAAAGATCGCTGGCATTGATAAGCTAAGCGCGGTAAGCATGCTAAAGCCTATGCTTGGGGGATATAGCGTGATCGTGCTTATAGCCTCGCTTCAAAACAGCGATAAATCCGTAGCGAAAGCCGCCTGTGAAGTGCTTAAAGAGACGATTTTCGTGCATGATTATTTTAACGATGTGCTAAATTTAAGCAAGAGTAACGAATTTGCGCTTGAGGTTATCAACTCTTGGGCGCATGCGGAGTGGTTTTTGTCTCGCAAGCCGCTTGATGAGGTGATAAAGGCGGTTGTATTTAAGGTGCCTGGAGAGACGAACACTGATGATCTAAGCCCTGCAAGTGAGGCGTTTACTCGCTCTGATATCCCGCTTCATGCTAATGCTATGCTGATACGCCGACAGCCCGGAAGCCTTGAGAAGATAGCTGAGCTTAAAAAAAGCGGCCGCGAAGTGGTTTATGTGGGTGATGTCGTGGGTACCGGCTCAAGTAGAAAGAGTGGCATAAACTCTATCCAGTGGCATTTAGGGCGAGATATTGACGGCGTGCCAAATAAAAAAACAGGCGGCATAGTTATCGGCACGACTATCGCTCCGATATTTTTTAACACCGCAGAAGATAGCGGTGCACTACCTATAATCGCTGACGTAAGTTCGCTTGAGATGGGCGATGAGATAGAAATTTACCCTTATAAAGGTGAGATAGTGCGCGCGGGTAAGGTCGTAAGTCGCTTTACGCTTATGCCAAATACCCTACTTGATGAAATTCGAGCAGGTGGGCGCATACCGCTTATCATCGGTCGTGGGCTCTGTATGAAGGCTAGAGCGGCACTAAATTTAGGTGCTGAGGATATATTTACTAAGCCTACACAGCCTAAGGATGAGGGCGAAATTGGCTTTACTCTAGCTCAAAAGATAGCAGGAAAGGCGTGCGGCATGCAAGGCGTGAGGCCAAATTCTTACGTCGAGCCTTTGACTTTGACCGTAGGCAGTCAAGACACCACGGGGCCTATGACAAGAGATGAGATAAAAGAGCTTGCAAGCCTTGGATTCTCGGCTGATTTTGTGCTTCAGAGCTTTTGTCATACGGCTGCTTATCCTAAGCCAAGCGATGCGATCACGCATAAGACTCTGCCGAAATTTATGAACTCTCGCGGCGGAGTTAGTCTAAAGCCAGGAGACGGCGTCATACACTCGTGGCTAAATCGTATGGTGCTTCCAGATACTCTTGGAACGGGCGGCGATAGCCATACGCGCTTTCCTATCGGCATAAGCTTTCCTGCAGGAAGCGGTCTTGTGGCGTTTGCGGCGGTGCTTGGCGTAATGCCTTTAAACATGCCTGAATCCGTTTTAGTACGCTTTAAAGGCAAGCTTCAAAGAGGCATCACGCTCAGAGATCTTGTAAATGCGATACCTTATTATGCTATTAAGCAAGGACTACTAACCGTAGAAAAGAAAAATAAAAGAAACATCTTTGCGGGCAAAATTTTAGAGATCGAAGGGCTTGAGAGTCTAAAGGTAGAGCAGGCTTTTGAGCTAAGCGACGCTTCAGCCGAACGCTCCGCAGCTGCCTGTGTGGTGGCTCTTGATAAAGCGCCTGTGATAGAGTATATAAGATCAAACATAACTCTCATCGAAGCGATGATAAAAGCAGGGTATGAAAGCAGGGCGACTCTTGAGCGAAGAGCTAACAAGATGCGCGAGTGGCTGGCAAATCCAACCCTCCTAAAAGCCGATAAGAACGCCAAGTATGCCGAGGTGATAGAGATAAATTTAGACGAGATAACCGAGCCGATACTTGCTTGTCCGAACGATCCTGATGACGTGGCGACTCTTAGTGAAATTTTAGCCGATGAAAGACGTGCCAAGAATATCGATGAGGTCTTTGTGGGAAGCTGTATGACAAATATCGGACACTACCGCGCTTTAGCCGAAGTGCTAAGAGGCGAGGGCGAGATACCTACGCGCCTTTGGGTTGTGCCGCCTACGAAGATGGATAAGGATAAGCTTGAACGTGAGGGGTATTATGACGTGTTTAGAAGTGTAAAAGCGCGTATAGAGGTGCCTGGCTGCTCGCTTTGTATGGGAAATCAAGCGCGAGTTGAAGATAATGCCGTGGTCTTTTCAACCTCGACTAGAAATTTTGACAACCGAATGGGGCTTGGCGCAAAGGTTTATCTTGGAAGCGCGGAACTTGCCGCGGTTTGCGCTCTGCTTGGAAGGCTTCCTGGCGTGGAAGAGTATATGAGGATAGTTCCTCATAAAATCGCAGGCAAAGAGGATGAAATTTACAGATATCTAAATTTTAATGAGATAGAGAATTTTAAGATAGATTAAATTCCGATTTAAGCGGGTGAATTTGCGAATTTGCCCGCTTAAAGATAAAGGAGTTGCTATGAATAAAGAAACTTATCTTGTAGTAAAGATAGAAAAACTAACAAAACTTTGGCAAATAGTATATATGCAACCGTCGGACATCAAGGAATTGCAGAGGAAAGTCATATAAGAGCGAGTGGTAACTCAAGAGGATATATATGCAATCAAATTCGATTGCGTTTAGAAGATTGTGATAAAGAACTAATAAAAGAATTCTTTAGAAAAGACAATAAATAAAATTTGAGGCTTCTTTTGCCTCAAATTTGTAGTATTAAATGAATTTTATAGCCCAAGCAGGCTTTTAAGCACCATATAAATTATCGCTGCCGATCCGCCTGCTATCGGCAAGGTTATAACCCAAGCAAGCACGATAGGCTTAACCATGGCCCAATTTGCATCACGGTTTAGTATGCCTATGCCAAGAACAGCTCCTATAAGGATGTGGGTTGATGATACGGGGATACCAAGCTTGGTAGCTAGCAGGATAACCGTACTTGCGGCAAGCTCCGCGCTAAAGCCCGTAGTAGGTAGAATTTCGGCAAGCTTTGAGCCGATAGTCGTGATAACCTCTTTGCCTAAGAACCAAAGTCCGACCACAAGTGAAATTCCAAAAGTGATCATAGCTATGCTAGGTATCGGAGCCGTGGCGTTGATGTTGCCTGTTTTTAGGACGTCAAGTATGGCGGCGAAAGGTCCTACGGCGTTTGCTATGTCGTTTGCGCCGTGCGAGAATGCAAAAGATGAAGCCGTAAAGATCTGAAACCATGAAAATATGCGATTTGTGCTCTTTTCTGCGTCGTTTTTGCTCATGACGTTTATCATCGCAAGCGTTGCAAGGTATGTTACTATACCGATAACGCAGATGATCCAGACCGTGCCTATAAAACCAATGCCTAAATTTAGGTGCTTAAGTCCTTTAAATAGCATCATGGACGATATGATGATAGCACCAAAGCCAGCAACTATAGGGATATGCTTTCTCATTGCGCGGCTTGTGTCTATGCTCTTTTCACGCTCTTTCATGGATTTTATCATCGTTTTGTATTCGCTCTTTTCGCTACCTTCTTCGTCCTCATCAACTATGGCGATCTTGCTTAAAATTTTGATCTGCTCTTCAACCGGCTTTGTTTTAAGCTCGCGTAAGTATAGCTCTTTATATGCTTTGCGTTCTCTTTTTAGCATTTTTAGCTCAAGGTTATATTTTCTAGTAGGTGTTAAAATTCTGGTTTTTATGTAGCCGTAGATGATGTATGAGAGAATTCCTCCAAGCAGAGGCGATATGACCCAGCTTATGGCGATCTTGCCGATACCCGCCCAAGAGACCATATTTATAGCGTTTTTTGCGTCCATCGTAGTAAAGCCCATTATAAGTCCAGCACCCACGATACCGCCTACTATCGAGTGAGTGGTAGAGATCGGCAAGCCCTTTTTAGAGGCGATAAAGAGCCAAAGTCCTGAACTTAGAAGCGCTGACATCATGATGATGACAAAGAGCATAGGATCCATTCCCGCTTCAGGAAATTTGATAATGCCTTCTCTTATAGTCTTAGTAACCTCTCCGCCTGCAAATATAGCCCCGCTTAACTCAAAAATAGCGGCGATGACAAGGGCTTGCTTGATAGTTACGGTTTTGGCTCCAACGCTTGTGCCAAAGGAGTTGGCTACGTCGTTTCCACCGATATTAAACGCCATAAAGATACCAAATATGCTGGCAACCAAAAATAACAAGAAGTGGTGAGAAGGGATATACTGATAACCCCAGATAAAAAAGCCTATAGAGGCTATCATAAACATACAAAATGCAAAGAGGTTGTCGCGAGCCAAAAATGCCTCCAATGAGTAGTTTTGTTTAAAATTATTATAGCTACAAATTTTTTAAACTAGCTAAATTTGGCTAGTCGTATTTGAAATTCATTAAAATAATTTGCTGTTTTTATAGATTTCTCTCTTCGCAAAGTTTAACGGCAAATTTAACAGCTTCGATATAACTTGAAGTGGCAGCTATGCCTTTGTATGCGATATCAAATGCCGTTCCGTGGTCTACGCTTGTGCGAATTATCGGCAGATTTAAACTTGCATTTATGCTTTTATCAAAATAAAGTGCCTTAAGCGGAGCAAGTCCTTGATCGTGATATATGGCAATCAGTCTGTTTAAATTTTTAAGCGAGCGAGGATTAAAGGCCGCGTCAGGCACCAAAGGTCCTGTAAAGATCTCTTTTTTAAGTTCTTTATTTGCCAAATTTATAGCCTTTTTGATACGTCTTTCTTCGCTTCCTCCAAGAACGCCGTTATCGCTTGCGTGCGGATTTAATCCCAAAACTCCGATACGCTCAAATTTCGTATTTTCATAAAAATTTATAAGAAATTTATGGATTTTTTTAGTTTTTATCTCTTTAAAAACAGCTTTTAACGCGATATGATCGGTGTAAAGCCCTACAAAAAGCTCCTCGCATCCCATCATCATGATAGCGTCTTGTTTGAATTTATGCTTAAGGTAGTCCGTGTGTCCTACGAATTTTATCCCGGCTTTACTCCACGCTTCTTTGCTGATAGGCATAGTTACGACGGCTTGCACATCTTTTGATAGAGCTAAATTTATAGCCGTATCAAACGAATCAAAAGAAAATTTTCCGCTCTTTTTGCTTATCTTGCCGGGCTTTATCTTAAAATTTTCTCCGCATTCATAAATTTTAAAATTTGCAGGCTTGCTTACTTCTAAAATTTTAAGAGCGCTAGTTAGCAAATCTTCGTTTATGCAGTAAATCGGCTCTACAAATTTGCAAATTTCTTCATGCGCTTTTAGAGCGATTTCTATGCCCACTCCGTTTATATCGCCAAGGCTAACTGCTATCTTATACACGCTATCATCTCTTTTATAGCTGTTTCAAGCCCTACAAATACGCTTCTTGCGATGATACTTTGCCCGATGTTTAGCTCGGAAATTTCCGGTATTTCAGCTATAAATTTTACGTTTTGATAGTTTAGCCCGTGACCTGCTGCGACCTTTAGCCCGAGATATTTCGCCTCTTTTGCGCTTTGCTTGATCCTTGAAAGCTCAAATTCCAAAATTTCTCTTAGCTCTTTTTTGCTCTTTTGAAGCTCTTTTATAGAGTCTTTGCTGTGGGATAAATTTGAATTAAGCATTAAAAAGGTATTTGCATAAGCTCCCGTGTGCAGCTCGATCCACTGTGCGCCAAGCTCATGAGACAGCATGATATCTTCTTGGCTGGGATCGATAAAAAGCGAAACTTCGATATCGTTTTCGTTTAGAGTTTTGATAACTTCTTGTAAATTTGGACTTTGTAAATTTAGCCCGCCTTCGGTTGTTAGCTCTTGCCTTTTTTCAGGTACCAAAGTAGCTCTTGCAGGCTTTAGTTTGATAACTAGTTCGATAATGCTTTTATCTATTGAACACTCTAAATTTACAGGAATTTTGGAGTGAGTTATGATGTTTTGCGCGTCAGTTTCGTTTATATGTCTGCGATCTTCTCTAAGATGTATTGTTATCTGATCCGCTCCTGCCATGCAGGCGCTAAAGCAAGCCTGAAGGATGTCTGGGTCGTTTACGCGACGAGCCTCTCTTAAAACCGCGATATGATCTATGTTTACGCCAAGTAGCATGTCTATCCTTTTTGATTGATTATATTAAATTTTGCTTTAAATTTACAATTGTTATAATTCAAAATCAAATTTAAAGGATAAAAATGACGATCAGAGAGCAAATTTTAGAAGATATAAAAACTGCAATGAAGCAAAAGGATAATTTTAGAAGAGATACGCTAAGACTTTTAAATTCGGCTATAAAACAGGTTGAAGTGGATACAAGAGTCGAGATGACAGATGAAAGAGTGCTTGAAATTTTGCAAACTCAAGTAAAAAGAAGGGTTGATTCTATAGAGCAATACACAAAATGTGGCCGTGAGGATCTAGCTAGGGCGGAAGAAGACGAGATGAAGATCATTAGCGAGTATCTGCCAAAGCAACTGGATGACACAGAGCTAGAAACCAAAATAAAATATATCATCGCCGAGATTGGCGCGTCAAGCGTAAAAGACATAGGAAATGTATCAAAGATAGCAAGAGAAAGACTGGGTGCAACTTGTGATGCTAAGAGAATAGGGGAGTGTGCTAAAAAACTTCTTATGTAAGACTTAAAAGGCTATTTGCCTTTTAAATTTGTAGCGTGTGTATTATGCTTAAAATAAAAGAATTTTAGTGAATTGTCTTTATCTTGCCTTCAAAATTTGAAATTAATCTTAAAGACAAGATAAAGATGTTTGATTTGAAATTAGCTCTTAAAACGCAAACGCTTGTTTGCAAAGTTTTGTATTTTAATTCGTAATTTAATTTGAATTTCGCAATCGCAAATTTTGCTTTTATTTTTTTATTTTTTACTTTCCTCGATGACCGCGTCTATAATCTTAAATATGTCACTGCTCGTATCTTTTAGCTTTTTAAATCTGCTTACGAATTTTTCAATATCATCCATTGTGTAGCCGTCTTTTGACTCTTCTAAATTTTTAAGCATCAGTTCATCAAGCTGCTTAGCGGGCTCTTTAATCCTGTCAAAGCTCTTGGTTGAACCAAAATATTTCTTGTAGTCATTTTCATACCAATTATGCATATTTTCGAATTGTTTTTGCATAGCTTCGTCAAATCCGCGTTCGTTTATAACGTTATTATAGGCGGTTTGTTTGTAGATTACTTGGATGATTTTGCCCATGATTCCTATTGATTTATTTTCAACGTGTTTTGAAATTTGAGCCGTTTTTGTAGCCCCCTCACTAAATACGTTGATCGCCTCTCTGAAATTCGCAACGCTTACATTAGCCACTTGGGCTATTTGTGTTATTTTGTTTGAATTTTCGTTTAAATCGTTTGTTTGCTGCTGCAAGGTTTGGATATTTATGCCGATCTCGCTTGTTGCTTTTTGTGTGTTTTCGGCTAGTTTTCTAACCTCATCTGCCACAACGGCAAATCCGCGCCCATGCTCTCCTGCGCGTGCCGCTTCGATAGCCGCATTAAGAGCTAGCAAATTTGTTTGCTCTGCGATATCTTTTATTAAATTTACGACAGAGCTAATCTCGGCTGTTCTGTTAGCCAAATTTCTAATCGCCTCGCTTGAATCGGTAATTAAATTTTCAAGATCGTTCATATTTGAGCTTAATTCATTTACCGCGATTATACCTTCGCTTGCTTTGCTTGAAGTGTCTTGCGCCACGCTTGAAATTTCACTTAGGTCTTTTATGCTTTGATCAAGATCTTTTTTTGCGTCAGCTATGCCAGTATTGCCGTTGCCAAGCTCGCTAAATTTCTCAGAAAGAATTCCTCTTGTTTTGCCTTTTTGACCTGCTTTTATACCCTCTACGCCTTCGCTCATAGACTGGGCATTTATCTTAAAAAGACCTCTAAAACCATCTGTAAAAATATTTCTATATGCGATCCCGCTTTCGGCTGATTTTACGCAAGTGCCCATCTCTCTTTGCAAAGCCTCTATCTGATCAAGCAGGTCGTTTATGCCAAGAGCTATTTGACCTAACGGTTCGTTTGGATTTATATTTAATATTCTTGGTTCTAAAATCCCGTTTCTTGCCTGAGAAATTACATCTAAAATTTCATCGTAATTTACTTTATTTTTATTAAAAAACATAATTTTCCTCTTATAATCTTTGCAGATTATTCATAAATTCATCATAAGTTGTATTTTTCTCTTTCAAAATTCGCTCAAAGAGTTTTAGCGAAGCGTCCATTCCGCCGCTTTTTTCTGCATTAAGCAAGTCTTTATAAAGAGGTATAATGATCTCAAGCGCCTTTGGATTTGGTTTTCTGCGCACCGAGTAAAAACCTATGATGTTGCCTCTTTCGTCAATCGAAGCTGTAACATTTGCAAATACCCAGTAAAACGATCCGTCAAAGCTTCTATTTTTGACATATGCAAAAATTTCTTTTTTATTTTTTATATATTCCCATAGAAATTTAAATATGACTCTTGGCATATCAGGATGTCTTACGATGTTGTGGGGCTTACCTATAAGCTCTGAGCTTTTTGCGCCGACAATCTCTGCAAAAGGCATATTACAATATGTAATCTTGCCTTTTGTGTCGGTTTTTGATACCAAAAAAGCGTCGCTACTTACTTGGCGCTCTTTTGAATTTGTAACTGAATTCATCTTTTTTCTTTAATTTTAATTTTTAACCGCACTTGCCAAATCCCACATAGGCATAAATATACCAAGTGCTAAAAATACTACCATAACGGCGATAAATCCTATTAATATAGGCTCTATATATGCTGAAATATTATCAACCAAATCATTAAATTTGGCTTTATGGTAATCTGTTACTTTTTCCATCATCGAGTCTATACTACCGCTTTGCTCGCCAGCGCTAATCATCTGTATAAGCATACCCTCGTAAAGCCCGGTGTCTCTAAAAGCTTCAGTAAGCGATATGCCTCTTTGCACGGCAATTTTTACGGTGGATAGCTTTCTGTTTATATCTTGATTTGAAACTGTTAAAGTAGCCGTATCAAGAGCATCTACGATAGGAATTCCTGCTCTTACAAGCTCTGTAAAAACTAAGTTAAATCTACTCATGGTTGAGTAGAACATAATGTTGCCTATAAGATAGACTTTAAGCAGGTATTTATCGAAGTTGTAGCTAAAGTCTTCATCGGTTCTATACATATACTTCACGCCATAAACCGTAAGTATAATAGCTCCTAATATATAAAGACCGTAGTTATTTAAGGCGCTTTCTATACCAAGAAGAATTTTTGTAGGAGGCGGTAAATTGGCACCAAGTTGCTCAAATATCTCTTTAAATTTAGGCACTACATACATCATAAGTATTACGAAAGCGATTACTATGGCAATAACCACTATAATTGGGTATCTCATCGCTTTTTTAAATTTTTGCTGATTATCCCATACTTCTTGAAGAATTTCTGATAGTTTATACAAAGACTCTGCCATATTACCCGTATTTTCGCCAAGTTTTACCATGGCAACTACTATATCCCCAAGTTCGGTTCTAAAATTTGAGATAGCGTCCGTTAGGCTTTGACCCTGATTTAAATCGTCGTTAAGGTTAGAAAAAATTTCTTTAAGCCTTTTATCTTCGGTGGCGTTTGCAACTTCTTTTATGCTGTCATGTATTGAAATTCCTGCGTTTGTCATAACGCTTAATTGTCTTATGGCAGCAACTAAGCTAGGTATTTTAACTTTTGTTCCACGTATAAAATTTTTTGTTTTTGAGATTAGGTCATCAAATTGCTCTTCAAGAGGAATAGTCTTGGTTTCTCCAATTTTTACTATAACACCTGCATTTTTAAGCCTAGCCACATTTTTGGCTTCATTTTGATTGTTTGCCTTTAAGACCATTTTTTGCTTACGGCCTTTTGACATATACTCTATTTCAAAATATTTCATGTTTTAGCAACCCTTAAAATTTCATCTATAGTCGTTACGCCTCTTGCGGCTCTTATGATACCGTCTTTAAACATATCTATAAAGCCTTCTTCGTAGGCTACTTTTTTGATCTCTTCTTTTGTTGTTCCATTTGCCACCATACTTGCAATCTTGTCGCTAATAGGCAAAATTTCACTTATCATCTCTCTTCCGGTATATCCTGTTTGAGAACATTTTTCACAGCCTACATGCTTATAAAACTGATAGTCTTGAGGCAAATATTCCTTGAATTGTTCTTGTAGTTTTAACGGTAAATTTGTCTTTTGCTTACAGTACGGACAGAGTTTTCTTACGAGTCTTTGCGCCTCTATAGCGACTAAGGAACCGCTTATGAGATATGGCTCAATTCCCATATCCACAATTCTTGTAACAGCGCTTATTGCGTCGTTTGTGTGCAGAGTAGAAAATACTAAATGCCCGGTAAGTGCCGCTTGTACGGCTATACGAAGCGTTTCTTGATCTCTGATCTCGCCGATCATTATTACATCTGGGTCTTGACGAAGTATAGACCTAAGTGCTGAAGCAAAAGTAAGCCCTACTTTTTCATTAACGTGAACTTGCTGGATCATATTTAGCTGGTACTCAACGGGATCTTCGACGGTTATGATTTTCGTTTCTATATTTTTTATATCGTTAAGTGCGGCGTAAAGAGTAGTTGTTTTTCCTGATCCTGTAGGTCCAGTAACTAGTATGATGCCATAAGGGGCTTTCATTGCCTTGTTAAATTTAACAAAATTATCAGGATGCATACCTAAGTTTTTAAGACTTATCAGTACTTTTGATTTATCAAGAATACGAAGAACAATGCTCTCCCCGTTTAGTATCGGAAGAGTAGAGATACGAAAATCATACTCTTTGCCAATTATCTGAGCCGAAAAACGACCGTCTTGAGGCTTTCTGCGCTCGGCTATATCCATGTTGGATAAAAGCTTCATACGAGATACCATAGGAGGATAGATGTCCTTATCAAAGATAAAGGTTTCTGTTAGCATGCCATCAATTCTACTTCTTACGATACAGTTTGTCTCCGTAGGTTCTATGTGTATGTCGCTTGCTCTGCCTAGTATTGAGGTTTTTAAGATAACTTCAATAAGTTTTAAAATTCCGGAACTATTTTCGTCTCCCGTGGATGCGGTCGTAGAGAGCTCTTTTCTTATGTCCGCAACTATGCCTTTTATGCTTTCGCTTAGTTCTATTTTATTAAGGTGCTTATCTATCTGAAATGGGTCCGAAACTACTACCTTTAAAAGCTTTCTATTGAATATGTTTTGCATTTTATCTTGAGCTGAAATATCAAATGGATTTTTAAATGCCACATAAACTCTTACTTCATCTTCTTTTATAGGCAATGTTTCAAATTTTTTTAATTGGGCTATAGAGGTCTTGTCTGAAAGTCTATAATCTATGTCTATGGTGTCAAGATCTATATACTCAAGTTCAAATTTTCTAGCAACAAAACTTAAAAAGTCTTTTAAATCTATAGTAAAATTTTCTAAAATATCGTTTATAGATATACGTTGAGATCTGTATAGTTCTGCCAATATATCCATTGAATGCTTATTTATCAAGTCGGGAGCTAAATTTTGCAAGTAGGCTTCCGGCTTATTATTTTGCCTTAGCGAGCTTTCTATCTCTTTTTTTTCATCTATAGATATGATTTGCCTGCTAACTGCCGTAGATAAAAACAGCTCGTAAATTTTGTCTGCCACAAATAGCCCTTTTAAATTGTTGTTGCTTTTATATTTTTCTTAATTTTATCATTTTAATCTTTTTAAAACTATATATTTATCATTTTTTTACAAAAAAAAACGATAAATTAGGTTAGTTTTTTACTAAATCCTCTTCTATGTCTTGTATAAGCATCTCTATTTCTTGAGATCTTGCTTGTTCGTTATAAAATTTAAGAGCTTTAAGGGCATCTTGCTTGTGCCCTAATTTATATTTTGATTTTGCAAAAATTTCCCAACTATCTTGATTGTCGCTGTTAATTTCATTTGCAATAAGAGCCCATTTTTGACTATTTTGATAGTCTTTTGATAAGTAGTATCTTTGGGCTATCAATGTAGCTATATCGTCGCTTTTGGTTTTCTTAAATTTTACCTCTAGATCTTTTATTGAAATTTCAGAATTGGTGGTCTGAATTTCTAGTTTAAGCGAATTGTCTGAAATCTCATCCGGCATCGCCTTATTTGTTGTTTCGTCTTCTTCATTTTCACCATATTCTTCAACCTCATCGTCTATATAGAGAATTTCACCTTCTGAGTAATAATATTCGTCGGCCTGATCTTCATCGTTGTTCGTATTATTTATATCTATATTTTTGGCATATTTGCTAATTAGTATCGAGTATCTGTCGGGAAAAATATCTATCAGTTTGATACTTTTATAGTCTATCTCTATTTCTTCTGTTTTATTTTGTTCTAGATTTATATCGATACTTGTACTATCTTTGGTTAAATTTTGATCTTTCTTAATTTTATTTGTATCTAAAATAATTTTTTCTTTTGTTGTATTTTTATCAAAAATTTGATGGTTTTTATGTGTCAATGAGCTTAAGTTTTGTTCAATATTTGTAATATTTATATCTAAATTACTCTTTTGTGTAGTATTACTAAAATTTAATAGATTAGATTTAATTGGATTAATAGGTGTTAAATATCCATCCTTTTTGCTTATATTTTGATAATTTATAAAAAAATCATATATATTTTTTTCTGTGGTTAAATTATTGTCTGTATCGGAAGAGTTCTTATCTGTAGTAATTGATGTATTTTTTTTGATTGTGGAGTTTTTTTCTTTATTAAATTTGGCATTGTTTACAAAGATTGATATATTGTCTTCTTTTTTAGTATTGTTTTTATCTAATATTTTTGTTGCTATAAATGATTCCTTGGTATTGTTTTTATCTACAAATTCGGTTTTGTTATTTTTGTTATCCTTATCAAATATAATATAACAAGAAATTAGAACAAAATAAATAATCAGAATAATAGGAATGTGGTATTTTTTATCTATTTTATTTAGCAGTTTTAAGATGCTATTATTATTTTCTTTTTTTTTGCTATTTCTTAAATATTTCTTACTATCCATTCGGTATAAGCCTACTTTTTAATATATGTTTATTGTGCGTTAAAAACCAATTGATGTATCGATTAATTACACAAATTAGGAAATTTTAACCTTTAAATAAGTCTTTGTCAAGCTTAAATAGGTAATTTATAGTATATAAAGATTTGCATATCCGCCACTATGTAAAGGCGGATATGTTTTTTATATTACTGATCGTAAGTTGATTGAGAAAAGCCTAAATCTTTAAGAGTTTGTTTTACTGGGGTAGGGGATGATATATCTACTATCCTTGGGGTTATTATAAACACAAGTTCTGTTGTTCTTACTTGATCTTTTGTGCTTTTAAATGCATATCCTAGTACAGGTATATCGCCAAGGAAAGGAACTTTAGTATTTTCTTTGCCTTTGCTTTGTGCTATAAGACCACCAAGAACTATGGTATCGCCACTATTTACGTGAACAACGGTAGAAAGTTTTTTCTGTATAGTATCGGGAGCTATCTCTCTAATAGCGGTTGTTTGCCTTGTATCATCTTCACTATATTTAAAGCTACTTAAAGAAGGGTTAATTCTAAGCATAATTTTATTATCGTCTGAAATTTCAGGAAGTATGTTAAGTAGTATGCCTATAAAGACTGAATATTGTTTATATGTAACTGTAGTCCTTCCGCTTAAAGCATTATCGTTTGAACTTTCTTGTTTGACTCTATAATTTATATTATCGCCTACCGATATAAGAGCTTGCTGATTATTTAAAGTAGCAATTTTTGGACTTGAAACTACTCTTGTTTTTCCATTTACTTCTAGAAAATTTATAACTCCGTCAAGATTAAATGTAAAACCTGATATTAAATTAACGCTTTGAGTAAGACCTTTGTTTAGACTGTTTTGACCGTTTCTTGAAGACCATGATATAGTGTTCCCTGGAGCTTGACCATATGTATAGCTTCTTAATGTTAACGGCTTTCCTGACCCATCTAGTATAGGTTTGCCGTCAGCACCCTTCTGTACCTCTTCTGTCATTCCTATAGGTATAAATTGATTGAATAAGCCTGTTTTAAACCCTATGTTAAATTTGCTCCAGTCGATTCCCTTTGTATAACTGTTCGCAAGATCTACGGATATTATAGACACATCTATGATAACCTGTTTTTTAAGTCTATTTTGAACATCATTTATATACTCAGATACTCTTTTAAGCTGTGTAGCGGTTCCTGTAACGGTTATTAATCCTGCATTTTCATTTATAACAGGATCAGGCGCAACAACCAATTCTGTTGTATTGTTTAATATTGCTTTTATTTCCGTGTCAAGCTTTTCCCAAAAATTAAACTTCTCAATAGTTCTAATAAGATTATCAAGCTTGCCACCACCTTTTGTTATATCTGATGAGCCTTCATCATCTGTTTCATTTCCAACTTCTATAGGCGCTGAATCAACAGATGCTTTTGTTATTGCTGTTCCTTCTCTAACCGATTTTATGTAATCTATTCTAAAGGTTTTAGTTTGAAGCATAGATATTCTTAAAATACCTTTTGAAAAAGAGTAATTAATATTCTTTTCGCGAAGAAGTATATTGAAAATTTCATTAAGAGTCATATCTTTTATATTTACACCTGAAATTTCTTCGGCTAAGGCTTGTCTAGCAAACTGATCTTTGGTCACAATACTAAAGTTGCACATATCTGAAAGCTGATTTAATATTTCAATAGAACTTACTTGCTCATTGACTTTGATATTAAAAATTCTGCTTTTACAATCATTTGCTATGGCATTTGATGTAAATAAAAAAGCTATAAAAGCAATATTAGCTATTAATTTATTTAATTTTAATATCGACATTTCTTTTTCCTTGTGTTATGTTTAGTTCAAGATTTTGTTCTTTATTGTTTAGAATTACGCTTGATTTTTTAATAATTTTTACTTCATATTCACCTATTTGCTCGCCTTTTTTATACCACTTTCCATCTATTTTAACTTTATTTCCAAAAATTGCATTTAGTTTAGGGATGTTGGCAGATACCGAATTATTATCATCGCTCTTTATAGATCGTGACGTCTTTTGAATCAAGAAAGGATCAAGTAGTGAGTTAAAATTACTTTCCGTTAATCCCTTTCGCGGGGTATTAATAGACTCAAACATACGATCATACTCTTTTATGTCGCTTTGATTATTGTCTGCAAACAAAAAAGAGTTAATTGATATCATGCCTATTAACAAGCTTTTTATTATTTTCATTAGTATTTCATCCCCCATACAAAGATTCCTAAATTTCCAACTAGATCTTTTTTTGTAGAATTTATATCTATATGATTTATGTCCACTACAAGCTCAGATTCTTCTATGGAATTTATGTAGCCCACGATATTTTTAAATGACCCCTGAATGTCTAGCTTTATGTCTATGACTTGTTCTATTTTTTGAGGAGTAGGATTTTTAAATTCATTTGCTATTTTAACTATTTTTACATTATTTTGATTTGCTAAATACGCTAAACTATCTAGAAAGTTAGCCCAATTTTGTTCATTGAATAAAAGATAGGAAAGCTCTTTTAATTTTTTATCAAAATATTGATTTGTAAATTTAGCGCCTTCTAAGCCTGATTGCAGATTGGATAGTTTTGCCTGTTGCTCTTTGATTTTAAAATCCAAATCACCATTTACCGTAACTGAAGCTAGATAGTTCTTGGTTTCATTTAAATTTGTAGACACTTGATTGTTTTCTAGCATAGTGTTTTCATGAAACTGTTGTGCAGGATCAAAACTTAATATATATGTAAAATAACAAACGATCAAGAAGATTCCTGAAATTATTATTGAAACCTCGCTACTCTTTTTGTTTTCAAAATAGTTATCTATTTTTAATAAAGTATTATCTTTTCTCATTATCTTATCTCTATGGTAACATTGCTTTCATATATAGGAGTTTTTGTCAAATTATTATGACTTATCTCTTTAGTTGATATTGAATACTTGACCTCATTGCTTACATTTTGAATAAATTCAGTAAGTTTTTTTTCATCGCTACTTACTAACATTATTGTTATGTTTTTATCATTATTTATTATCTTTCCTATCTTTATGTCCTTTTTGGATATTAGTTCCGATAACTCAAAAAGAACAACACTCTTTATCGGGTAATTGGTCTTTTTATCATAAATTTCAGATAGTAAATTCTTTCTAAACTCTATTTTCTCATTTTCTGTATTTAGAAGTGATTTTATTTCTTCGTATTCTGTTGCTATTTTTTGAAGTTCATTTTTTATTCTTGTTTCCTCGGCTTTTGCTATGATGTATTTCTCGGAGAGCATATTTGTTTCTTGTTGAACTATAAGCGAATAAATATAAAGATAAGCAGGATATGCAAAGGCAATAAAAAATCCTGAAATTATCGATAAAATCAATTTGCCACTATATCTTTTAAATAAAGGTGGCGGTCTTAAAAATGGAGAAAAGTTAAAATTATTATTTTTTTCTTCTTTGTAGCTTTGAGCGATAGTAGTGAGCAGAATATTTGTTATGTTTATATTGGTATCTTTCTTGTTAATGGCTATATTGATATCTAGATTGCTAACCGATATTCCTGTTTTTTCTTTTATATTTAGACAAAGCTCATTTAAATGTAAGTCTTTTGTGTTAACTATGTATAAATTTTTAATCTTTAAGTTAGAAATTCTACTTATATTGTTGATTGTATCACTAACGTAATATCCTATTTCGTCAAATAATTGAACTATGCAATCTATATGTTTTTTATTTGTCGTATGCCTTAAAATATCCGAAAATTCAATTTCCTCTATCCTTGCCTCGCGCAATACTGAGAATTTTTCGCACATGTTTTTTATAGAATACCTGATCGGTCTTGACTGAGTATATTCACCATTTTCATAAACTGCCAAAAAAGCATCATCATCTTGTATAACTAAAAATGCATCGGTGGTTTGCTGAGGAATTAAATTTTTCTTATATATGCCACTAAACATTAACGGTGCTGCTACTATATAATCTATATAGGGCACATCTTTAGTGATTGAACTAAATATTTTATTTATGTTTGAGCTTTGTATTATAAATATGTTAAAAATTCTGTTTTCTGATTTTGTATTTTCTAGCTCGTTATATACTATTTTATAATCATTGGCGGTATCAAGGTCAAATTCCTCATAGGCTTTTATAGTAATAAGGTCCAGAATATCCTCTTCTTCGGAGTTTTTTGGTATTTCTATTGAGCCTATGATTAAATCTTTATATTTCAAGTATGATATAAAAAAGTTGTTTTTGGATATGTTGTTTGGATCACAAGATAAGAATTCATTGCTTAAAAAAGCATAAGAATTCATGGAATACGGGTCTATTGAGATTATAGCCTTATCAAAACTCTTTTTGTTAATTTTAGTATTGGCTTTAGAAAACATGTTTAAATTCGCTTTCAGTATATATTTTGTAAAACTGATATTTTTGAATTCTAATAAAAAACAAATTAAAAATCAATAGTTATTTATAATTTTTATAGTCTTTTCGTCTTTAGTCCACCCTTTTTTTACGACAACTACGAGTTTTAAAAAGACTTTTTTGTCCGTTAATTTTGATATCATTTTTCGTGAATTTATACCAATTCTTTTGATTGTTTCGCCATTTTTCCCTATTATCATTGATTTGTGTAGCTCTTTATCGGTTATTATTGAGGCAAAAATCTCTATGATTTCACTTTTTTCTTTAACTTTATCTATTAGCACGTCTGTTGAATAAGGTAGTTCATCGCTTAGATTGTCATATATTGCTTCAAGTATAAAGTCTTTGTAGATTTCTTTTTTATTGGTAGGCGTTAAAAATTCAGGATCGTAAAAATACTCATGCTCTGGCAAAAGCTTGCAAATTTCATCAAGCAACGGCTTTTTGTAAGTTTGTTTTTTGATGCTAAAAGGCATTAGGGCTGTAAATTTATCTTGAAATTTAGAATACTCTGATATTTTTTTTAAAATTTTATCATTTGATACTTCGTCAACCTTAGTTAAAACCAAGATGTGAGGCACTGAAGGTTTTAAATTTAAAAATTTCTCATATTCACCAGTTGAGTCATGAACCGAGGCTAAAAAAACAATCGCATCGCAATCGCTCATTGATTTCATCGCCTCGTTTATCATTAGTTTATTTAACGTTTTATCGCTTTCGTGAAGCCCGGGTGTATCGGTAAAGATTATCTGATCTTCGCTGTTCATTACTATACCGCTTATCTTACGCCTTGTAGCATTTTGCTTATGCGATACGATAGTGATTTTTTCATCAAGTAAGAAGTTTAAAAGAGAGCTTTTGCCCGCATTTGTTCTTCCGATTATGCTTACGAAGCCCGATTTCATAGTATATATCTTGCCAAATCTTGATCTTTTATGATATCTCCCAGCCTGTCTTCTACGAGCGCTTTATCAACTTCTATCGTTTTTCCGCTGTTTTCGCTAGCTTCAAAGCTTATATCTTCTATTACTCGCTCAATTACTGTATGAAGCCTTCTTGCGCCGATATCTTCCATTTTTTCATTGGCGTTTTGGGCTATCTTAGCGATAGTTCTTACGGCTTCATCACTAAATTTAAGCTCTACGTTTTCGGTTTTCAAAAGAGCTTCGTACTGCTTTAGTAGCGAGTGTTTAGGCTGAGTTAAAATTTGATATAGCGCATCCTCGTCAAGACTGCTCAGTTCTACCCTAAGAGGAAATCTTCCTTGAAGTTCGGGTATGAGGTCGCTTGGCTTACTTATATGAAATGCGCCTGCTGCGATAAATAGAATATGATCTGTTTTTATAACGCCAAATTTTGTAGTTACCGTTGAGCCTTCCACTATCGGTAGCAAATCCCTTTGCACGCCTTCCTTGCTAGGATCTTGCCTGCTTGAATTTCCAGAGCTAACAGCCACTTTATCGATCTCATCGATAAATATAATGCCTTCGTTCTCGGCTCTTCTTAACGCTTCGGCCTTAATGCTTTCCATATCCAAAATTTTCTCGCTAGCTTCGTTTTTAAGAGCTTCTTTTGCGTCTTTTACTTTCATTTCTTTTTTTGTGGTTTTGTTGCTTAGCCCTATGATTTTTACAAAACTCTCTTGCATTTGAGCCATGTCGGGCGGTACATTAGCTCCCGCGTCAAAGCTACTTTGCGTGATCTCGATCTCGATGTTTAGATCGTCAAGGTCTCCGTTTTTAAGCCTTGTTTTCATCTTCTCATAACTTCTTTCATAATCAGCCTTTTTCTCTTCGCTTGCACCCGTAGGAAGCGGTGGAAGAAGCTTTTTTATGATTTTATCCTCTACGTACTCATCGATTTTATCTTGATTTTTCTCTCTAAATTCGGTTTTTACAAGACTTATAGCAGCTGCAACCAGATCTCTTACCATAGACTCCACATCCCGCCCGACAAAACCAACTTCGGTGTATTTGCTTGCTTCTACTTTGATAAAAGGCAAGCCCATCATCTTTGAAAGGCGGCGGGCTATCTCGGTTTTACCAACGCCCGTTGAGCCTATCATAAGTATATTTTTAGGCACAATGTCATCTTGCATCGATTTTTCAAGCTTCATTCTGCGATATCTGTTTCTAAGTGCAATTGCTATGATTTTTTTAGCGTCTTTTTGACCGATTACATAATCATCTAAAAATTTCACTATCTCTTTTGGGGTTAAATTCATTCTTTATTCTCTTCTAAAACATAAGTTTTTATATTTGTATTTGTGTATATGCAGACTTCTCCTGCTATTTTTAAGCTCTCTTTTACAAGCTCTTCTTCGTCAATTTGTGCAAATTTATCAAGGGCTCTTGCTGCGCAAAGTGCGAAATTTCCTCCGCTTCCGATAGCGGCTATCTTTCCGTCTTCGGGCTCGACAACATCGCCAGTGCCGCTTAGCAGAAAAATTTTATCGCGATTTAGCACCAACATCATCGCTTCAAGTTTACGTAGATACTTATCTTTACGCCACTCTTTGCTAAATTCTATCACAGCCTTTAGCAGATCGCCTTTAGCGTGCTCTAGGTTGTTTTCAAACATATCAAATAGATTAAACGCATCGGCAGTACTTCCTGCAAAGCCCGCTAGAACCTTGCCGTTATGAATTTTGCGAATTTTAACGGCATTTGCTTTAAGAACCGTGTTTCCAAAGCTTACTTGTCCGTCTCCTCCGATCACGGATTTATTTTTGCCTTTGTAGGCTAGTATGGTTGTTGCATGAAACACTATTCGCCCTCGACTTCTAGCTTAAGTTTAGCGTGAATTCCGTGTCCTAGCTTCACATCTACGTCAAAAATTCCTGTTGATTTTATATGTCCGTCGGTATCAAAGCTCTTTTTGTCTATGGCTAGATTGTGTTTTTCTTCAAGGGCGTGAGCGATCTCGTCTTTTGTAACAGCTCCAAACAGAGAGCCGTTAGCGCCAAGCGGTTTTTTGATAACCAGCTTTATATTTTCGAGCTGCTCTTTTAGGGTTTCTAAATTTGCAAGTTCGTATTTTAGCTCTTCAGCCTTTCTTTTTTGAGCCGCTTCATATTGGCGGAGCACATCGGGAGTTGCGGCTTTTGCTAAGCCTCTGCCTATTAAGAAGTTGTTTCCATAGCCGTCTTTTACCTCTTTTATCTCTCCTGCTTTGCCAAGAGATTTTACGTCTTTTATCAGTAATACTTTCATTTCTTATCCTTATTTAATTTAAATTTTAGTTAAATTTGCGCCCGTTTTTGCGCCCTATAATAAACCTTAACGCATTTAGCTTTATGAATCCGTCGGCATCTTTTTGATCATAAACGTTATCTTCTTCAAAGGTGCAAAACGCTTCACTAAAGAGATTATCGCTCTTGCTGTCTCTGCCTAGTATGATTACATTTCCTTTGTATAGCTCGACTTTTACGCTTCCGTTTACGTTTTCTTGGCTTTTGTCTATTAGCGCTTGAAGCATGATTCGCTCAGGCGAAAACCAGTATCCGTTGTAGATTAATTCGGCGTATTTTGGCATGAGTTCGTCTTTAAGGTGAGCGGCTCCTCTGTCAAGAGTTATACTCTCTATGGCGCGGTGAGCCTTTAGCATTATCGTTCCGCCCGGAGTTTCGTAGCAACCGCGAGATTTCATGCCTACCGAGCGATTTTCTACTATATCAAGTCTTCCTATGCCGTGTTTTGCGCCAAGGCGGTTAAGTTCGGCTAAAATTTCCGCAGGACTTAATCTCTTGCCGTTTATGCTTACGGGATCGCCTTTTTCGTATCCTATCTCTATGATTTCGCTCTCATTTGGTGCGTTTTTCGGATCGACTGTCCATCTCCACATATCTTTTTCTGGTGCATTGGCTGGATTTTCAAGCACTAAGCCTTCATAGCTTATGTGAAGTAAATTTGCATCCATAGAGTATGGACTTTTGCCCGGTTTTTTTTCTATTTTGATACCGTTTTTTTCCGCATAAGCCAGTAGTTTTTCCCTACTGTTTAGATCCCACTCTCTCCAAGGGGCAATTATAGTAAGATTATCTCCTATGGCGTAGTATCCAAGCTCAAATCTAACTTGATCGTTTCCTTTGCCGGTTGCGCCGTGACTTACTCCTTCGGCTCCTATGCTTGCCGCTATCTCTGCTTGTCTTTTTGCTATAAGCGGTCGAGCAATGGATGTACCGAGCAGATATTCGCCCTCATAGATGGCGTTTGCTCTAAACATCGGAAATACAAAATCCCTTACAAATTCCTCTTTCAAATCTTCTATAAAGATATTTTCAGGTTTTATGCCAAGTTCAAGCGCTTTTACTCTTGCAGGCTCAAGCTCTTCACCTTGACCGATATCTGCGGTAAAGGTTATCACTTCGCATTTGTATTCGTCTTGAAGCCATTTTAAAATAATGCTCGTATCAAGACCGCCCGAATATGCTAAAACTACTTTTTTAACGTCTTTTTTCATAACAAAATCCTTATAAAAGTTAGATTTGTAATTTTAGCCAAATTTAATTAATTTCTACTAAAAATTTATCGTTTTTTGGGTGTCTAAACTGATATCAAATTTTGATTTTGAAGCTCGCAAAATTATAATTACTTACTAGATTAAGAGTTTTTTGGATAAAATCGCTTTTATGAGAGTAGATAAATTTTTAAATACGGTTAATATTACCAAGCGCAGAGCGATCAGCGAAGATATGTGCAAAAGCGGCGTAGTAAGCGTAAACGGAGTTGTTGCAAAGCCCGCTAAAGAGGTGAAAATCGGCGATAAAATTACGATTAAATTTTTAGCCAAAGAGATGAGTTATGAAGTTTTGGCTATCCCTGTGACGAAAAGTATCCCAAAATCAGCCCAAAGCGAGTATGTAAAAGAGCTATGAAAAAAGAATTTATACTAAATTTAGACGAGCTTGATGAGCTGATTAAAATTTTGCCGCGAGAAGGAGTTATAATCCTAAAGGGCGATCTTGCAAGCGGTAAGACAACTCTTGTAAAAGCCATAGCAAAGACTCATGGTGTAAATTCCGACGTTACCTCTCCTACGTTTTCAGTGATGCAAGGGTATGAAAACGGAATTTTTCATTACGATATCTACCAAAACGGCTTTGAAGGAATCATAAAAAACGGACTTTTTGAAAATTTCTTTGAAGAGGGTTTGCACTTAGTAGAGTGGGGCGATGACGAACTTGAAAATATGCTTAAGAAATTTGATATAGATTATATAAAAATTTGCATAACTCCTCATGAAAAAGGAAGAAAATACGAGGTTTGCGGTGCATAAGCTAGAAGTTAAAAATTTACAAAAGACGATAAAAAAGACAAATATCATCAAAGGCATTTCGCTTGATATACAAAGTGGTGAAGTTGTAGGTCTTCTTGGTCCAAACGGAGCCGGTAAGACGACTACTTTTTATATGATCTGCGGGCTGATATCGCCAAGTAGCGGTAATATCTATCTTGACGGTGTCGATATCACAAATGTACCTTTGCACAAGCGCGCTCGCATGGGCATAGGATACCTGCCTCAGGAATCAAGCATTTTTAAGGATTTAACGGTAGAAGAAAATTTGTTGCTCGGGGCTGAAATTTTATATAAAGATGCAGCCGTTCAGGAGCAAAAAGTAGATGAGATGCTAAATTTGCTTAATATCGAGCCGATTCGCTTAAGAAAGGGCGTAAGTCTAAGCGGTGGTGAGCGAAGGCGCTGCGAAATCGCAAGAAGCCTCATAATAACGCCAAAATTTTTGCTTCTTGACGAGCCTTTTGCCGGTGTTGATCCTATAGCAGTTAGCGATATACAAAGCATAGTAAGGGACCTTAAGAATTTAGGCATAGGAGTTCTGATAACAGATCACAATGTGCGCGAGACTTTGGCGATTTGCGATAGAGCTTACGTTATAAAAGACGGCTCGCCTTTAGCCTCGGGAAATGCCAAAGAGGTTGCAAACGATAAGCTTGTTAAGACGCACTATCTCGGACAAGATTTTAAGCTTTTAGAATAATATGCTGAAGCAAACCGCATCTATAGCCCCCAAAGGCAAGCTTTCGCATACTCTTAGAAGTTGGCTTCCGATACTTAGTTCAAGTATCGAAGAGCTAAAAGAGACTCTTGAGCCTTTTGTGGCGCAAAATCCATTTGTAACGATCGAGCATAAAAATCAAAATTCGTCTAAAAAGAACTTTTTTAGCGAAATTTCAAAAAAATCCTCAAGTGAAAATATCGAAACTTACAGCGTTTTTAAAGAGAGTCTATACGATAAGCTTTTGCCTCAAATAAACAAGCCGTTATTTCCTACTCAGAAATCCCAAATTATCGCAAATAAAATCATAGAGTGCCTTAGCGATGAGGGGTACTTTGAGTGGAGTGATGAAGTTTTTACGGGCTTTGATAGAAGCGAAGTAGAGCGGGTTAGGGCGCGCTTTGCCTATCTGGAGCCTTGTGGCGTGGGCGCGGTGGATTATAAAGAGAGTTTTTTATTTCAGATGGGTGAATTTGAGCTTGATGGCGAGCTTGAAAAAGATGTTAAATTTATCATCGAAAATTTTGAAAATTTGCAGAATTTGGCGCAAAATTTAAAAAAAATGAAGCGGTATGATGAGGCTATTTCTATCGTGCGTAAATTTAAAAACCCACCCGCGATCAAGTATCTAAGCGACTCGCCGGCTAAAATTCCAGATATCTTCATAAATACTTCCGGCGGAAGAGTTGAGATAGCTATAAATGATGAATTTTACCCTGAAATTTTGCTTGATACCGAAGGACTTGATGAGAAAAGCGAGTTTGTAAGCACGCGTATAAAAGAGGCAAAAGACCTCGTAGATGCTCTTGATATGCGAAAAGCTACGCTAAAAAAGATTGCTTTGATGATAGTTGAGTATCAGTATGATTATTTTTTTGGAGGCGATATAAAGCCTATGAGACTAAAAGATATCGCGGATGACTTGGGGCGTAATCCCTCTACCATTTCGCGCGCGATATCGAACAAATATCTTGTCTGTTCGCGAGGCACGATACCGATAAAAAGCTTCTTTTCGGCTGCTGTTGACGAGGAGATTTCAAATGCCGCTCTTAAAAATTTCGTCGCAAATTTAGTTAAAAATGAAAATCCTAAAAAGCCGTTAAGCGATCTTAAAATTTTAGAGCTTATCCAAAAGGAATTTAGCGTAAATATGGTTAGGCGAACTATCACAAAATACCGCAAGGCGCTAAATATCGCTAGCTCCAGCCAGCGCAAGAGAATTTATCTGATGCAAGGTTAAGCCGGATATTGTTTTATACTGTTTGGTGTGCAGGGTTTAGTCTAAATTTTAGATCGAATTTTAATACATCTATATTATTGGCACTTAAAACACTTTTAAGCTACCATAAGTTATGCGCTTATGAAAATTTCTTGCTCTTTAAAATACGGCTTTAAGCTTTCGTAGGCGTTTTGGATATTTTCAAATTTCATGCGATATTCGTCTTGAATTTTAGCTGATTTGCCTGCATGACGATCGGGATGATAGATTTTAACCAGCTCAAGATATCTGCTTCTAACGCTTTGAAAGCTACTGTTTATATCGCATTCAAGTGTTTTAAAATGCTCATCAAAAAGCCCTGCAAGCGCTGAAAATCTTTTTACGAATTTTTGTGAATTTTGTATGTTTATCTCTCTTTTAAATTTGATAAATTCTCTCTGTTTATAGTTAAAATTCACGGCAAAATACATATGTTCGTTTTTACTAAATAGCTCGTCAAGTCCTTTGGTTTGGCTGCTATTTTTGATTATTATCGTTAGATTATCTTGGTTTTCGTCCGTGAAAATTTCCGAGTTTTTAAATTTTTGAGAGATGTAGCTTATAAAAAGAGCGTTTGGTTTTTCAAATTTGAAATTCACTTCGTTTTTTGCAAATTTTACATCGGCAGATATTATGATTTTAAGCGAATTTGGCTGCTTGTAAAGAAGCTTGATTGTCTTATATTCGGCAAATTTTATATCAAGCTCTTGGCTATGCGCTTTTTGGTAAAGTTTGCTTATAAATTTAAAAAAATATTTACGTTGCACAAGCTCACTCTCGTCATAAAACGATATAACTTTATGTTTTTGTCCAAGTGTTTTGGAAAAGTTTTTGTTCATCACGCTTTTAAGCTCGCAAAATAGCTTGCTATCGGTTGTCTCTATACTCAAAGATTCTAAAGTCTGCTTAACGTCCATAAATTTCTCCAATTTTAATTACGTTCATTAAAGCAATTAGCGTTCCATGCTACTCCAAACGGGCTCAACGTCCATTTCTACATATCCGGCTAGCTCCTGATACGGCTTAAATTCGCCTTTATAGGCTAGACTAGGGCAGTTTTTGACATAATACCCCAGATAAATCCAGCGCAAATTATTCTGTCTTGCTAAAAAAATTTGCTGATAGAGCGAAAATCTACCTAGCGACAAATGCGAAAAATCAGGATCGTAATAACAATAAATCGCAGAAATTCCGTCACTTAAAACATCGATCAGATCAACTCCTACGAGTTTGCCGCCGGCATAATATGAAACCTCTTTACCAAACTCGTCGTGTCCCGCAACGTAAAGCTCATAATACTTTCTAAAATCAAGCTCGTAATACTTCCATTCACGCTTTTGCTCCATGAATTTATGGTATTTGCGGTATAAATTTAGATGCTCTTCATCTACTATAGGGCTTGAGATGTATATTTTGGTGTCTATATTTTTAGTTATCGTGCGGCGAGCCGATCTGCCAAAATGAAAATTTAACGCATCAACTCTTATGCTTACACACTCTTTGCACTCTTTGCAGTTGGGTTTGGAAAAATATCTGCCAAACCTTCTAAACCCACGCCTTGTAAGCGCGTCATTAAGATTAAAATCACAATCGCTTACGTAGTTATACTCCATCCTTGAATCCCTATCTTTAAGATACGGACATAGGCTTGGAAGCGTGGAAAACGGGATTATCATATCTTCCTTATATCGCTATTTTTTACGTATTTCATGAACTCGTCTCGAAGAGTCTGCTCCTTATGAGCGATAGCTTCTTCCTTGCTTACGACGTGCTTTTTGACTTCTTTTTTAGGCTCCGTACCAAGTTCTTTTATCATCTCTTTTTTTATATCTTTTAAGCTGTCAAAAAAATCATTCATCCAAATTCCTTTGCTTTAACTTTCTGGCGTCTTTTACCTTTTGAATCGCCGCAGTAATGGCCGCTATGACCTCTTCGTTGCTTTCGTTTTCTTTGGTTTTCATCTTTTCAAGCAGGGCGGGCATTTTATTTTCTACATATGAAGTGTCGAAAAATCCGCGTCTAAAGTCGCGCTCCTTGCTTATGCTTAGCAAAAACGGAATTGTAGTTTTTACGTCGCCCTCTATGGTAAATTCATCCAGCGCGCGGTTAAGTTTATTTACCGCCAAATCGTAGCTTGTCGCACGAACGATAAGTTTAGCTAGCAAACTATCGTAAAAAGGCGGAATTTGATAGTCTTTGTAAAGATGACTATCCACGCGCACGCTAGGGCCAAGAGCGGGGTAATAGCCTGAAATTTTGCCAGGGCTTGGGATGAAATTTTGCCAAGCGTCTTCTGCCGTGATACGAGCTTCTATGGCAAAGCCTTGAGTAACGACATCGCTTTGTTGCATATGAAGTATGCCGCCTGCGGCTATTCTTATTTGCATCACTATAAGATCCACGCCCGTTATCTCTTCCGTTACGCCGTGCTCGACTTGAATTCTTGTGTTCATCTCCATAAAATAGAAGTTATTGTAATCATCAAGCAAAAACTCAACCGTTCCTGCGTTTGTATAATTAACCGCCTTTGCCGCAGCAACCGCGGTAACACCCATGCTTTTACGTAAATTTTCACTTATGCTCGGACTTGGTGCGATCTCTAAAATTTTTTGATGTCTGCGCTGTATGGAGCAGTCACGCTCGGCTAAGTGAATGATATTGCCGTATTTATCGCCCACTATTTGAAATTCGATGTGGCGCGGGTTGATGACGTATTTTTCCATAAACACCTCATCGTTATTAAAAAACGCCTTAGCTTCTCGTTTGCAGCTTTCAAAGCTGCTTTCAAGCTCATCCTCTTTCCATACTACGCGAATTCCTCTGCCTCCGCCTCCGCCGCTTGCTTTTAATATAACCGGATAGCCGATCTTTTCGGCAAAAAGCTTGATGTCTTCCATTGTTTCGTTATTTAGCTTTTCGGTACCGGGAACTACGGGAATTCCGTTTTTGCTCATGAGGTAGCGTGCTATGTTTTTATTACCCATTTTTCGGATGACATCGGCGTTTGGACCGATAAAAATAAGCCCGGCATCTTGAACTTCTTTTGCAAATTCGTAGTTCTCGCTTAAAAATCCATATCCCGGATGTATAGCGTCCGCTCCGCAGGCTTTGGCAACCTCTACGATACGTTTTGCGTCAAGATATCCTTTGATCGGATCTATGCCGATTTGATATGCCTCATCAGCTACTTTTACATGCAGACAATCTTGATCGGGCTTTGTGTATATGGCTACGTTTTTGATATGCAGGTCTTTGCAGGCGCGAATTATACGAACCGCTATTTCGCCTCTGTTTGCGATTAAAATTTTATGTATCACTTTTTCCTCACTCTTAAGGCTTTTGGGAGTTTTTAAGAATTATACAAAATTTTATTTTGAAATTTTAAAATAATCCCAAAATACTTCGCCTTGTCTTTTTGATTATTTTTGCTGACAAACTAAAATTTAAATTTCATAACGATAGCATAAAGATTTTTTATTGATGATTAAATTTGATAAATTTTAAGATTTTATGGTTAAATTTCATAAATTCCAAAGAGTTTTTAAAATTTATGAAAGATTTAAGAAAGGTTTGGTTATACTTCGAGCCTTACTTAATTATATAGTGCGCTCGTAGCTCAGCTGGATAGAGCATTTGATTGCGGTTCAAAAGGTCAGGGATTCGAATTCCTTCGAGCGCACCATTTATACATTTTTTAAGCTTTCCTTGTTTTTCTTTTCTTTTCATAAAGCCTTTATTTTAGGGTGTTTTTAAGCATTTTCTTATTTCTTTTTATTTCTTTGTTTTTCTTATTTTTTCTTTTCTACTCAGTAATTTTTACTGACATTTTTACTGACATTTTGTATAATACGACTTTATGTCAGTAAAAAAGGTCTGAATATGCCTAAAATACAAGCCCCGCTTACAGATGCTACCCTTAAATCATTGAAACCGAGGGAAAAGATATATAGGATGTCCGATGGACAAAATTTGTTTATTGCCGTTGAGCCGGGCGGACGTAAATTTTTTGTCTTTGAATATAAAAGCCCTATGACTTTAAAAATGAGAAGATACACGATGGGTAATTATCCTGAACTAACACTAGCAAAAGCAAGAGAGCTTAGGGCGGAGCTAAAGAAAAAAATATCCGAGGGTATTGATCCTATGTTCGAAAAAAGCAATACAAATAGGATATTTGAAAAAATAGCTATAGAATGGATAGAAAAGAAATCAGGCGTAATCAAAGAGCATACCGCAAAAACTCAACTTAGGATAGCACAAAAGCATCTGTTTCCATATATAGGCAAGAGGGATATTTCCGGAATAAAAGCTGCCGAGATAATAATGGTATTACAAAAGATAGAGGAGTCCGGAGCATTTGCGACATTAAAGAAGGCATTTCAGCTATGTTCGCAAATTTGGAAATTTGCAGTAGTAAGCCAAAGGGCGGCTCACAATATAATGGCCGATATAGAGTATAAATATACATTTAGAGCCGTAAAATCACAAAACTACCCAACACTTATAAGAGATAACGATATAAAGGCTTTAGTCCAAGGCATTAACGAATATGGCGGAGATTATAAGACAAAAATAGCTTTAAAGCTTGCAATTTACACCGCCGCAAGATCGTTTAATATAAGAGCTGCGCAGTGGAGTGAATTTGACTTGAAAAAAGATATTTGGAATATAGATATAAAAAAGATGAAGCAGGAGAGAGATTATTTTAATCTGCCCATGTCAAGACAGGTTAAATCGCTGTTGATTGAGTATAAAAAATTTTGTATTCATAGTGATTTTTTGTTTTATAGCCCCGTTAGTAAGACAAAATATATGAGCGAGAATACTTTAAATGTAGCTCTTAGAAGAATGGGCTATACAAAGGATGAGTTGGTATTCCATGGGTTTCGCTCTATGTTTAGCACTGTTTGCAATGAAAATATACATATACACGGATATAGTCCCGATATAATAGAAAAATGTTTGGCGCACAAAGAGGGCAACAGTGTCAGAGCCGCTTACAATAGAGCAAGCAACTTGACACATATGAGAGGCTTGATGCAGTGGTGGGCGGACTATTTAGATAATTTAGCATGATTTTGTCTCGCCGGGCACTACCTTGACCGCACCGGCTATAAATTTATCAATACTTGCTTTTGGGTATAAAACGGTTCGAGGACCCAGTTTGCGCTTTTCTATATAACCAGCTTTTACATATCGCCATAGAGTCGTATCACACCACCCGTAAAGCGCTTTAACTTGTTTTGTGGTTAAAAATTCTCCGTTCATTTTAACTCCTTGTTATTTTTGTTTTATCTGTCTTGTTTGTGTAGGCAGGCATGTTTAAAAATTCATCAAGCCTTATGCTCATCTCCTCTGTCTCATATAGTTTTTGTGGCACAAAATCTATATGGATATAAAACTCGTTTGTGATATAAACTCTTAAATTTTCATGCGTACAATTTGGCGAAAAGCCAAGCAGGTAGATACCAAATTGTTTAATCTTTTTGTCGCTAAAGCCGACGTATCTTATGACCTCGCTTAAATTTAGATATTTGGACATGCCTAAAGCTACGCTTTTTAAAGACTCGGTTAGTCTCGTTTTGCCGTAGTCGTTATGCGTAAAATTACCACTAGTAACTATATTTTCAAGCAACTTCAAATTTGTCATATGCCTTTGTCCTTAAAAGTATCATGCTTCCGTCTTTCAAATATTTTCTATATAGATATAGGCTATCTGCTCGCTAGATTCGGCATAATTTTCATATTTGCCGTCGTTTGCTCTAATAATAATCGAGCGGATAAGCTCTTCGTTCTTTGCCCAAAAGTTCGTTAGCGGTTCGCAAAGTTTCTTAAATTTGTGCTCGTTTGGCGGCAAAAATAGACAAAGTAGGGATAACGCCAGCTGCGGAGCGGTTATACAGAAGTTACCTTTTTTAACCGCTACTGCGTGATGAACTTTGTCTATGATATTCATAATGCGCTTGCTTTCGCTTTTATAAATTTGCAAGATGTCAAACATCTCATTTTTTAACCTTTCAAGATCAGCTGTGATTTGCTTGGTGATATACTTATCGTCTCCGTCATCATACTCAAGCATAGAGTAGGCGATAGAAAACAGCGCAACGTCTTTTAGCTCGTTTTTAGTTATCACTCTCTATCCTTAGTCAAACAGTCCGTCTTTGGCTATACGAAGCTCACAATATGCGGGGTCAAACTCCCCGCCTGCAATCTTTGTATGCCTTTCATCCGTCCAAACTCTAATCCATGCTTGCTCATAATCAACGCTGATAACTTCATAAAATTTATCTTGATCAGGCAAGGAGCCTAAATATGGAATTTTAACTTCAAGCTTTTGCATCGGTAAGTTCCTTTTCGTATATATCTCTCATAAAAGTATCCGCAAAAGATACTTTTATACCGTTTTCTTTGGCAAACTTATACTCCATCCATATGCCTTTTGAGTTGAGCACCATCTCTATCTCTCTCATGCTGTTCATCCCGGTGCTGATAAAAATTTCATCGCAACTTCTAAGCTGGGCAAAGCATATTTGCATAGCTTCATCGTGAGTCATATGTTCACACTGATACATGTTTGTAAGCACAGGGCTAAAAAGCTCGACGCGCTCATCCTCGTAAAAAGTATTAGCTCTTCTCATTAAACCAAGAGCAGCATGGCGGACATGGGTATCACTCTTTTTTTTAAGCTCGGTATATGGCGAGCAGACATAAATTCTTTTAACCGGTTTCATTTTGTATCCTTTTCTCCAAGCTCTCTACTGACAAGAGTTGTATATCCCGCGATGTCATCCCAATGGTCTTGATAGTCTGCCTTACCGCTTAAAATTCTTGCTATTTTATGCGTTATCATCTCTAACGCTTCTCTTTGTTGCCAATTTAATCCGCGCCATTTTTCAGTAGATTGCATAACTACTTTTATATATTGAGCAGTTTGAGCGTGCGTTCTAAAACTGCCGTGTGTTTGTTCTCTTTGTTCTAAAATTTTATTTACACTCATTTTCTAGCCTTAAAACGGTATAACGTCATCATCTGCGTAAGATGAGGCGTCTAAATTTGCATCCGCAGGCGGCACATCTTGGCGCTCTCTTGTCTGTGGAGCGCTCCAAACTACGTCGTAAAGCATATCTTCTTTAGCGTTTTCGCCTACATTAAAAAGGGAGATATATGTTTTATAGCCGGGTATCAGCGGGCTTTCGATATAGCCGCTGATGAAGTTTTTAGCTCCGTCCTTGCTTTGCCTATGCCATAAAGCACCTATGATCTGCCTAGCGCCTTCACATACTTTAGGCTTTTGAAGCGCAATCTGATAGTCAGGGAAATTTGCATTTTTGGCTTTATCCTCTTTGCTTGTCTTTAAAGGAGCTACTTGAAGCGGTCTAAGAAACGGGAAATTTAACATCCCACCTGTATAGCCTATCTTATCGCCGTCTGCATTAACGTACTCCATACGTTTAAAATATCCTACGTTCACCTTATACTCCTTATAAATTAACTAAAATTTGCGTAACTATTACAAAACCTATAATCAATGCAGATATGAAAAATCTAGTTATCATCACTGCTAATCTCTGCTTCAACGACATCATCTTCTACCTCGATTTCTATTTGGTTAAATCTCTGCAAGATCTCATTTGCGCTTACCGCTTCAGGCGGCATCATGGCTTGACGATCAAGCATCTTGTCGTGGCGCATAGTGCTAAGAGTGCTTATAAACTTAAGCATATCCGCTTGCTCTTTGGTTAATTTCTCGCCGCGCTTTTTCTTCTCTAAAATTTCAAGAGCTTCAATCTCTAGCGCCTCATAGCTTGCTGCTATCAGGACGTTGTTTCGCTCGATGTCGACTTTGGTATTTTTAACCACGCTTTCAAGCGAGCTTCTTGTGATAAGTGCTACAACGTCTTTATTTTCACTCATGGCTAGAGTTACTTTGTTTTTAATCGCTTCGTTCCAGTTAAATTTGGCTTTCCAGCGATTTATGCTTGAGCTTGAAGCTTTTAGTCCTCGCTCTTTTAGCTTTTCAGCCAGAGCCTCTTCGCTTATAGGCTTAAAGTCGTTTTCGTAGCAAGCGCTATCCAAAAACATTTCAAAGGCGATTTTTTGAATTTCGTTCATACTCACTCCTTAAATAAATAAACCTTACCGTCACTTTTTCCTAAAATTTATATACTTATCACTGTTAAAACGTCTAAATCTCGCTTGAGCCGTTAAGCACCTTGCCGCTATTATCGCCGCCTATGCTTACGCAATCGTTGTTTTGGGTGTTAAACCCGCCTAGTTGGTTATGCCCGCCGTTTATCGTAACGCAGTTAAAGACGCTAAGCCCCGCGTAGGGTATGATCATCTGCACCACAAGCCTTTTATCGCTTGCGGGAAGCTTATCAAGCTGCCTTAACACGCTTAAAAGGACTTTACGGCGAAAGAGCCCGCTATCGTCGCGGGCTAAATTTTTACGATCTAGTTCTAAATACAAAATAACCGCCTTTAAAAAACCTTACTTTAAACCCGGCTTTAACCCATTTGGCTACGAATTCGATATGAGTCATTTTGAGTTCTCTTAGTCTTCGAAAAAAGTGTTATCACAAAGCTCTCTGATAGAAAGTTCGGACATATTTCTGAGGGCTACAAGTTTAAGAGGGCGTTGGTCGTAGTCGGCTTTGAGTTGTTTTAGGTGTTCGTGAATTTCGTCTTGGACGGCTTTAAGAGAGTCAAACACCGCTTCAAATTTGCGAATATCGTTTGAGATAACTACCTCTTGGGCGTTTCTAAAAAATAGGCTTCTGTATTTATATTTATCCCTATCAAGTAAGGCATCGGTTAGCCTTTGTGCCAAATCCTCAATCTCTTTTTCTCTTTTCTCGCTTAGGACTTTATAGGTTATGGCGTCTTTGCAAAGCTCCTGTGCGGCTTCTAGCTCTCTTTTGGTTTTGGACAAATCCGATTTTACCTTTATCAGCTCTTCTTGCATTAAGCCCGTGTCGTAAACTCTGCCCTCAAGCTCTCGAATGCGGTTTTGAAGGGTGGTAATCTTAGGCGGTAAAACGGGGGCTTTTTTCTCGTAGCGGGCTATGATAAGGGCTTTGCTCTCTATGTCCTCTCTAAGCTCGCTAACCTTTTTACGCTCGGCGTAAATGGCGTCCTTTTGCTCTAAGATCAGAGCATCTTGCTCGGCGATACGCTCTTCAAGCTTACTTAGGCGGGACTGCTCGGAAGAGATAAAGGCACGCTCTACCTCGATGAAGTAGCGTCTAGCCTCTTTGCCTTTGTTGTTATTTTCGACCATGCAAAGCTCTTTAGCCATATCAAGGGTGATAAAATACTCTTTGCGGGGGCGACCTGCGGTGCTTACCGTTTCGGTTACGTAGTCTTGACCCTCTATGAAGTCGTATTGGTCTATGCGATTTTTAATCCAGTCCGAATAGTCTTGACCCGATTGTAAAAAAGTGTGTAGTTCTCTTGCATCTGCCGAATTAACTTCGGCACCTATGTTTTTGTTTTTGTGTATTATGATATTCATCATATATCCTTTGTAGTAAAAATATATGATGAAATGATATTATATATATTCTTAATATATTATTAATGTAGTAAAAAAATATGTTCAAGCGATATTAAACGCATTATCCCTTTTCCATAAAATTATGGTAAAGCCTAAATTTAGGGTTTCTTTAGGTCTTGAGCTATTAAAAAAACTACATATTGGGTTAGCGGTAAGCCAATTTCATCGGCTTTTTTTTGCAAATCGTCTTTCATCTTGTCACTAACTCTTATTTGTATAAGGTTGCTACCTTTTGTTTCTTTTTCCTCTGCCATTTTTTGCTCCTTGTTTTTAACCTTAAAATAAACTTTTTCGTAACTTTACGAAAAAGTTTCGACTACATCGTCGTTCCACAAAAAAATGGAACGCAAATTTTAGACTTAGGGTATATCTATCCTCTCCGCTAACTCTCTTTGGGTGATGCCTAGCTCGGCACATACGCGCTTAACTATATTATCTTTTTCTTGCATTGTGTGTCCTTTGTGTTGTTTCGTAATTGTATAAAAAAATAGATTAAAGGCGGGGAAAGCGTAGGAATTCCCCTTTGTGTTTTCGGGTTAAATTTGATTAGCTTCGGGGCTAATTCTGCGGTTTTTTGTCTTTTTTGTAGGTAAAGGCTATCATAACAAGCAAAACAGCTATCGTGACCGCACCTATCGTTAAAATCGCGTTCATTTTTTACTCCTTAACTCCATAAATCCGGCTAAGAACATTATAATAATGCCTTCAGCAACCGCCCAATATCCTTTCGTCATAGCTTCGCCGAATTGTAAAGCAAAAGCACCGTTTACGAAAATACCCAAACCGATATTCCTTGCGGTGTTAAAAATCAGCTCAGTCATATACAATCCTTTGGGGCATTATAACAAAATATTTTATACCGCATTATAAAAATTGTCGTGCGGTTTGAAAATTTGCTACAAAAACACGCTTTTTAGACGTTTTAACAGTGATAAGTAAAAGAACTATACTAACTCCTCGCGTGAGCAAAGCCCCTAAAATAGGGCATTTGCTTATTTTTTGATTTCCGCCATTTTTTTTAAAAGTGGAACGCAAGAAAAGCCCGATAGAATGGTAACTATCTTTATTATTTTTTTACTCTGTTCAATTATCTTTACTATATATAATGTAAGAAAAAATTTTTTAATATAAAAAAAATTTTTTAAAAGCAGTATAGGGGCAAAAATAGCGGAAATGTTGAACAAAACTATCCTAAGCCCGATTTTGCCGATTGTTTTGCGTTCCGTTTGGACAAAAAAAGCGTGAATTTTACCCGAACAGACGGAACAAATCCGCACGGTAGGCTACTCATCGCTAGCCTCTCATCTGCCTTAACCTCTATCTGAGTTAAGAAATTCATATCTTTTATTTTGACGGTAGCGCCCGCAAAGCTTAGAGAGTCAAATTCCAAATCATCGGTTAGCCTAACCCCAAATGTGCATCTTGGGATTTCGGCTAAGCCCGGATGTGAGCCGTGAACTCGCTTACGCCCTTGAGAGATGTTTATGCCGTCTAGTTTTAGCTCGTCTTTAAGAGCGGTAAAAAATCTCTTTAGCGAGAGAGGCTGACCGCCTTTATCCGAAATATACTGCTTATAAACCGCATAAAAATAGTTGTTAGGTATAAAACAAAATTTATCGGCTTTTAGGGCATCTCTAACAAATACGCGCATAGGGTTAACGTCGTCTTTATACTCTTCTATCTCTTCTTGCATACGTTTAGAACGGGTAAATTTGTTTTGAATCATGAGACGCTTAAGCCCTTGTATGGCTTGGTTAAAGATACCCGCTAGCTCGTCGTTAAAGCGCTCGGCCAGGTTTCTTACTCTTTGGCTTTCTTTGATCTCGCCGTTAAATACTAAGATGAGCATACGCCTAAAAACTCCGTTGTCTAAACCTTGCTTAGGCTTCTCATTGCCCGAAAAAATAAGCTTAGGTTTTTCAAGCGGAGTTAACTCAAATCCATCTTTGTTTTTAGGGTCTATTCTCACCGGTTCATTTGTGGAAACTAGACTTTTTAATATAGATAGTTGCCCTTTGTCGGTGCCGTTTTTATCTATCTCAGAACCGATATTTAAAAGCTTGTTCGTAAGCGCATGCGTCTTGTGCCCTTCAAATTGTTGGAGCTGTAAAGAGCTTACGTTATCCTCGCCGAAAAAGCTACGGATAGTATCAAGTATAACGCTCTTGCCGTTTGCGCCGCTCTTGCCGTATAAAAATAAGAAGATTTCAAATTCGTGGCTAGGTAAAAAGCAATAGCCGATAAACTCCATCAGGGTTAGTCTGTCCTCTTCATCGGGTAAAACCTGCTTTAAGAAGCGATCCCATTTAGGGCACTTAGCCCCCTTGTCGTATTCAAAATCCAAGATATTTAAAGCAACGTCATTTTTATCGTGTGAAGGGCGGAAGGTAAAGTTGCCGTTTTTGCTTATAAACGCCGTGCCGTTTTTAAAATTTACAACCCGCCTTTCATCGTCTCTTTTGGTAACGTCAAGCAAAGAGGCTCTGTTTAAAAGGTTATCGGTTATCTTTATTACGTTATCTATGCTTACTTTTTTAACGTCTACGGAGGCTTTAGGCATCCAATCGACTTGAATAAAGTGCTTTAAGGTAGCTAAATCCACTTTAGCGTAGTGGGTTTTAGTCCAAAAATAAAGCTCGCCGGAGCTTTGTGCTAAAGGATAACTAAGCTTGTTTAGGGTAGTTTCAAAGCTGTGCACCATATCGGTGATGTGGGTTTGGAGGTAGTTTGTACGCATAGCTTGGTTAAGTTTAACAAGCCCATCAAGCGCTATAATGCCGCTTTTAGCCTTTTTTTCGTCTATCTCTACAATAAGCCCCGTGCTTAAAAAAGCCTCTTTTAGACGCTCCCAAGCGTCCTTGTCCCTCATAAAATCTTTGGCGTTTTTAAGGATAAAATCTATCTCTTCATCGTCTTTTTGCCCTTTTACGGTAAAGATGTTTATGTAGTTTCCGTTCTTGTCTCTTTGTAAAATTTCATTAAAAATTTGATCAAAATGCCTGATAACGGGTTTTGATTTAAACTTCTCAAACTCCTCTTTTAGGTTCGGGAAATAATCGCAGATGTCGTCTAAGACCCTATCGGTTAAATTAAATGAGGCAAAAGAGATAACGTCATAGACCGAAGATACGTTAAATTTACTAAAATGAACTTTTATAAAATCGGTAATGTCGTATTTTTTGTCTTGAAAATCTTTAGTAAGACCGAAAAACAGAACTATCTTAACGTCTTTAACGTGGTCTTTAATCTCGTTATAACGTAAAACGGCGTTTTTGTAACCCGCTTCGTCGTGATCAAACCAGATATAGACCTCTTTATCTTTTAGCAGATCAAGATAGGGGGTTAGGCTGCCGCCTACGCCCCCTAAGGTTAGGACGTTGGCATCTAGGGCAAGAAGGTTTAGCGCGTCCTTTTCGCCTTCACAGATGATAAGCTTATCGTCTTGTTTGATTTTAAACTCTCTAATCGGGAAAGGGTATGCGCTAGCGCCTGCTTCGCCTATCCACTTGCCTGGCATTCTTTCGCCTGAAAGGGCTTTAGCCTCTTTGTCCCATATAAATTTTTGTTTGTATTTGATATTTACGGGGTTGCCGAATTCATCTTTTATAATGATAGCTATGCTTTTATGCTCTATGCTATAGCCTATATACTCTTTGCATATACGGTCAAAACTATCCCTTGCGCAAGAGGGGAAATTATCCTCTATGATAGCTCTAAATTTTTCATGAGCGCTAGTTCTTTGCTCGTAAAGGGCGGTTACGGTTCTTGGCAATCTCTCTTTAAGCTTTTTGGCGCGGGCTTCTTTTTCTTCGGCCTCTTTAGCCAGTCTTGCTTTGCACTCTTGCTCAACTCGTCTTTGGTGCGCTTCATAAGCTGCTCTGTCGGCTTCGGTCATCTCTTTTGTGTTGATGACATTTGGGATATTGAAATGATCGCATACCTTTTTAGCCGCTACGATAGGTTCAATCTGCTCTTTAAGGGCTACAAATTTAACGATATCGCCGCTTGTATTGCAGGCAAAGCAGTTAAAATAAGCCCCTTTATCGCCTGATTTAATACCGAGACTCGGGGTGTTGTGGTTGTGATCGTGAAAAGGGCAAAAGCCTAGCCAGCCTTTAAACTCTATGCCGTAAATAGCGCTCACAAAGTCTTTAAACTGCTCTTTTGTAACGGTTTGTTTTATAGTCTGGAATATATTATCCATTTTTACTCTCTGCTAAAATTTCATCCGCAAATAGGCTGCTTTGCTTGATGTAAATTTTTAAAAGTTTGCCGACAATGCGTGCAAAACCAGGATTTTTAAACTTAAAATTCCTAAAATAGTGATAGACGCAATGCTCGCTTTTGCCGACTCTTTTGGCTACAAAACGGGCAATGTCTTTCTCGCTAGCGCCACACTCAAGGGCTTTATAATAAAGCTCCGAGATCTCTTCAAAATGAGGGCATTTGTAGTTGCTATGAACGTACAAAAGCCCGTCTTTAAAGATAAATCTATCTTGCCTGCCGTTTTTCTTATCCAAATAAGATAAGTTTTGTATATCCTTTTTAGTAGTGCCAAAGTAGGTTTCTACGGCGTTAAGCGAGATAAATTCGCGGTTCATTTAAACACCTTGTCAAGAGCTTCAAATTTTTGCTCCTTACTCGTGCTTAAGTAGCGAATGGTGGTTTTTATGCTTCCATGCCCTACCATGTCTTGAGCGGTTTTTAGGTTACCCGTGGCTTCTACTATACGTGTAATATATCCTGCTCTAAAGCTGTGTGTAGTGTAAAGTGGTCCTAGATACCTATCAAGATATTTATTAAGCAGCTCGGTAAGGCTAAATTTATTCATCGCGCGTGGAGTATATGCGGTATCGCTTGGTGCATAAAAAAGATAGCCGTTTTTGCCGAGGCAATCATCCTTAGGTAGGCATGAGAGAACCTTAACCATAGCCTCGTTAAAGAATATAGTTCTTGGTTTTTTTGTCTTGGTGTGCCCATCTAGGCATAAAGAGCAAGAGGTTATGATAGATGTTAGGTCATCCGTCTTAAGCTCTGATATCTCGCTTACTCTACATCCGGTAAAATAAAGTAGGGTATATGCGCGAAGAAGTTTTGCCCACGTTTGAGAGTTTAGCTTGGCATCTGCATTCACAAGAGTTATGAGGTTTTTAAACTCATTTTCGTATATCGGCAAGCGCTCTTTCGTGGAGCCTATCGGTCTCATCTCTTAGTCCTCTGAAAATAGATAAAATGCGATGCCACCGATTAAAGCGCCGCCCGCAAAGGTAGCCATGCTTATAAATATAATCGCATAAAATATGAAATCAGGCATGCCCGTTCCTTTCAAATTTGACATTCATTTAAGCCCTTAAGTAGAATTTGGCAGCCAAACCAAGAATCCAACTAAAGGACTTAAATTAACAACAAAGAGATAGTTTTAGAACTAACAAAGATAGCTATAAGCAACGGCGCTTTAGCAACTACAACAACAAGACAAGACGAGGACGGCACAACCTATCCAAGCCATAAAAATATCCCACCTGAAAATATCCCGGCTAAAATAGCCGAGATATTTAATTTCATTCACGGCAGTGTAAACGCTTCTCTTCAATCGCCAGACGAAAGTCAAGATTGAGATAGGCGTTTAGAACTTTTATCATCTTGGTTTGGTCTGCATATTCAAGCTTTGAAATCTCTTTCGAGATGACATCAAAAGCGTTAAAAAACTCTTCTCTTCTTTCTTCTAGAGTCTTTTTTGCCTCTATTTGAGTTGTTTGATCAGGCATGTTTGCCTCCTTTAAAATTCACTCTTTAAGCTCCTTTGGGATAGAATGGAGTCCGCAAAACACTAACCCAAAAGGAGCTAAAACAATGAACGATAGTCAAAAACAAATCGAGCTCTTAGAAATACTTCTTGAAGAGCTCAAAGTGTCAAACGACTTAAAAATTTTAGAACTCATGCTGAAATATAATGCCGATGTCAGCATGTTTTTCGGCAAGTTTTTTGAGCAGGACGGCAGAGAGGCCGAACTAGTCCCCCTTGCCGATCTCGCCCACGACCTCATAAATGAAGCTAGAAAGAGACCCCTCTAAGCTCTCAGCCGAGTATTTTCTTTGTCTAAAGATGTTTGTAAGGAGATCTTTAACCTCTTGCAAGCTCTCTTTAGACTCAACTACTTCCAGAAGCTCTTTAGCTTTTGCTACTCGAGCTTCACACTTAGCTATCTGAGCTTGAAGCTTTAAAATTTCAAGCTCATTCGCACTTATATCCGCTTGCAAAAATAGCTTTATATCGCTCTTTTGCTTTTGAAAATCAGGCATTTTCATCTCCTTAAAAAATCATAACCACCCAAAATAAGCACCTATAAAAAGATAGGCGCGCCTCATATTCTCTTTTTGTATTCCTTTGACATCACAGTCAGGAAAGCGATTTTTTAGACTGCGCAGTATGCCTGACATAGCGTCAAGGTCGTCTATACTAAAACTAGCCTCTTTAAAGGAAAGAGCAAGTAGCTCTATAGCTCTATCAATGTCAGGGCGCACATATTTCTTACTGCCGTTATTCTCTATTTCACTAAAACGCATTTCAGGCATTTTCATCTCCTAAATTTTTGATATAAATTTCGCCTTTGCCGTAGTAGAGCCAGTTGAAATTTACTTTGAATGTTTCTGAGATTCTTAGCACCCACTCGGCGTAAAATGGGTATTTGGAAATTTTGGCTTTGTTGTACAGATGTCTGCTGGCGCCGATGATCTCGCAGAATTTTGTCACGGATTTGCGCTCAAGCCTTCTTATCGCTTCGGTACGTTCGCCGATAGTGTGAAGGTCGTCTGAGTTGATGATCTCGTAAACTGTTTTTTTATAAGCCATTTTTAAAAACCTTGTTTTTTATAACGCCGTTAAAAAAATGGTATAATTTTAAAACAACGTTACAAGAAAAATTACAGATGAATTATAATACATTTTGCATTAGTTTGTCAATAGTGCTAATGCAAAATTAAATACATTTTGCATTAGAAAGGGCTGAAGATGACCGATGATAGGCAAAAAATAGATAGATTAAAAGAAATTTTTGGAGTAAAAACAGACGAAGCCCTTGCTGAAAAATTAGACGTTACATTGTTTGCGGTTAGAAGTTGGAAACAAAGAAATTCTCTACCAAAGAAATATGAGCTGATACTGATGCAAAAGGAGATGAAAAACACCAGCTTTGACCCGGCATTGCTTAGAGAGCAAAAAGAGACGGACAAAAAGGACTTTTTAGACCCAAATAAAAAATTTGATTTAGAACTTTTAAGAGCCGAAAAAGAGCGAGTGCAGGTGCTTAAGGGTAATGTGCCGATAAGATATTTTGAAAACGTGACAGCGAGTGCGGGGTATGGCTCAAATAATAGCGACGAGAGTTTTGAAGAGTTTGAAGTGGGGGCTGATTTTCTAAGGACGGTGCTACAGGTAAAGCCCACAAAATACGGTTATGACATGATAAGGGTTCTTGGCGATAGCATGGAGCCGTTTGTGCAGGACGGGGATATAATAGTAATCGACAGGCACACTGATATAAAAAATGGCGATGTGGTGATAGCAAATTTAGGACAAGATACTTTTACAAAAAAATTTCTAAGAGACCCGCTGCATAATAGTATCAAGCTAACTTCGCTTAGCGAGTATTATCAAGATATAGTGCTAAGGGGCGATGAGATAGAAGAGCTTAGGATAGTAGGAAAAGTCGTGTGTAAATTTTCTATCAATATGAAGGTGTTTTGAGGGTTAAGAGATATTAATTAAAGAATTTTGCGTAGCTGTTTCAAAAAAAAATATAGAAATAGTTAATTGTTCAGGTAATGGACGGAGAGTTCGCTAAAAAAACAAAGAAGAGGTAGGAGCAGGGTATGGAGACTAAATTGAAATGGATTATATCTATTTTACTTGGGTTTTTGTCAGTTGGTATTTTTATAATAGGAGTTAAGCTTATAAACTCCGACAATAATTTAGGGTGGGTTATGCTCTTGGCTAGTGTGTTTATTACATCTGGGAATTATTTTTTTCAAAAAAAAATAGAGGCTCACGAAAAATCCGAGAATAAAACAATTGAGGATATGGTCTTAAAAAAACAGACGATGAAATGAAATATATAGAAGCTGGAACAAATATATGTTTTTTTGTTTCAAACATTAAGGAAGGGATTTTAAACAAAAAATTTATGACGATTTTTGGGCACTATATAACCACTTAGGGTCGATTGATACCCGTAACCAGATGTTGAGAATATTAAAAAATAGTATTTTGCCAGAGCAAGAGTTGCTGTATGAATTTTGGAAATCAGCATATTTAAGCTACGAAACAAAAGATATAGTTAAAACTAAAAATTTGGAGATGTATATTAATAACAAAAATAGTTTATTTGCCAAATGTGTTTTTGTGTCAAATGACGAATATATGGAGTTTTTAAGAGCAAATTTTTCAGATTTGGACGAAAGATTGCTTTCTTATGAATATCTTTTAAGTAAGGCTGCAAATCATTTAAAATGGGATAATGTAAAAGAGGGAATAGAATTCAACAGCTCGTTCTACAAGACCAAAATGGACGGGTTTGAGAATAGCCTAAAGCGGCTTGAAATTTTATTTATTGAAAACTATAACGGCGACTTTTGAGAAATAAACATTTTTTAAGGTAAAAATATGACAAACGAAAAAGAGCTAATAAAACAGATAAAACAGAGTGACCCTGCTAGAGAGTATCAAAGTGTCGATGATATAAAGAGCAGGCTCGGTATAAAAGATGATAGTGAGCTTGCTACTCTTTTGAGGGCTGATGTGGCATATATAAAAGAGCTTAAAAAATCTAAAAACAAACTTGCCAAAGACATACAGGCTGCGGCGAGAGTTGTTGAGAGAAGGCTAAAAGATATGGCTTTGTCTTATGGCGGTATGAGTGATGAGCATGAGAATTGGGGACATATAGTGATAGATGGCGATATGGTCACGGTTTTTGATAAAGACAAGTTAAAGCTTATGTATTTGATGGCTTATCATGCAGACAAGGATATGGTGGCTGAGCTGCTGGAGAAATTTAATAAGAATAACCACAAGTGGTAAGGTGTCTTTATACTAAATAAAGTTTGAATAATATACAATTCTTTGTACAATATAAAAAACAAAAAAAGAAAAAATATGATCCCAAAAAAATTAGAAAATGCTCCAATTCTTTTGTCTGCTGTGAGTATTAAGTTTGAAACAGATTTGCCGAGTCAGGCTATATTTGGTATTTTTTACCAAGCAATAAAAGAATCATTTGGAAATTTTCAAAGCAATCCATTGCCAATATTAAACATCCCTATTGAAATAAGAGAGCAAGATGAAAATTTAAAATTTGCCCCAGAATACATTTTAATAAATAATGACAAGAGATATACTATACAAATAGGTGGCAGAAATGTTGCGCTAGTTTATGATAGGGCTTATGGATATGAATACCCAGGATGGAACAATTATTTAAAACAAGAGGCTGAAAAACTGGTAGATTGTATTTTTAAAATGGGTATTATAAAAACCATAAGTATTGAATACCAAAATATTGATTTTTTTGAAGACGATATATTTGATAAAATAAATATAACTATTAATGACCCAATTCAATGCTCTCTTAGCCAAATAAGTTGCACAAAAGAATCAGATAGCATTGTGCATCATATAGCTATAAACAATAAAGGCAGAGTGGTTATACAAAACAACCAAAAGGTGGGATCTATTATTGATATTAAAACATTAAACAAAGATACTAAAATTGATAAAAAAGATGTAATAGATGTGCTGGATGCTATGCATAATGAGAACAAAGAGCTTTTTTTTAAAATTATAAAAAAGGAATATATTGATGCAAAATTTAAGCCAGAATATCAATAGAAACAATAATAGCATACTCCTTTTTGGGGGATATAGTGCGCTCTTGTTTGCTTCTTTTGCGCTATCGCAGCCCGAGGGGTTTGATTTAAAGGATAAACAAAACTGTTTTTTTGAAAATAGTAATTATGCCTATAAAATACCACTTTCTACTACTGCAAACATTGTAAGTATAGACAGGCAGCTATATAACAGCATTCTTGCTTTTTGTGAAACTATTATTAGGGACTCACAAGATATCGATCATGATATATCTAAAATAATAAATGATGAGATAATGAGTTTGCTGGCGTAATATGAACGTCTCTGAAGATATAAAAAAATACCTTCCTCAATATTTGTCTGATGGTGCTAAAGGAGCACTAGTGCGGTCTCTAGGAGAATATCCGAATAATTTAAATAGTATTTTTATGGAAGATGCCTATTATAATACACACAAAGATAAAATATTACAAGCTGATGTTTTTGAATGCAAAAACATATATGAAAATATAAATGCTAAAATTATGGTAATTTCAAATTCTTGTGATAACAGCGAAGAGAACCAAAGATTTATCCCCATCAATATATCATACATTCCTCTAATAGATCTTGGAAAATTAAAAGAAAAATTAGAAACAGATAAGTTTGACAAAGAAAAAATAGACAATTTTATGAATGCTGTCAAAAAGCAGCAGATTACCTCTATGTTTTATATACCCGCTCAAAATGATTCGAATAGCGAGATGGTTGCTTTGTTTGATAGTCCTATGAGCACAGGTTTAAAGATTTTTAAATCAAAAATTGTCAAAAAAATATATTCTCTAAGCAATTATGGGTTCTATATTTTTTTATTTAAACTATCGTACCATTTTACAAGGATTAAAGAAGGGACACAAAGAGGGTAAGTGGACGCTAGATCGCTATTGTTATGCTAAGAAGCAATAGCGATGATGAAATATGTTATATTCAAATGAAAAAGATAGTATTATTTATAATGCTTCTAACCCCGTTTTGTTGTCAGCCTTAACAGGTAAAGTCATCAAAGTAGCTGACGGTGATACAATTACTATATTAAATCCACAAAAAAAGCAAATCAAAGTAAGACTATACGGCATAGATGCGCCAGAGAAAAAACAAGCTTACGGCGAAAAGTCGCGTAAATTTTTGGACAGCATGATAGCCGGCAAAAATGTAACCAACGAGGAAAAAGAGGCAAGAGCGGAGGATATAGCTAAAAATTTAAGCGATAATAAAAAATGGCATACTCATGGCAGATATATCAATATTAAGATTTTGCAAGAAGATTTGAAGCTTAAAATAGAAAATTATACCGATAAAAAAGAGTTTAGAGCAAACATAAAAGAGTACATGAAACTACTCAAGGATCATATAATCAGGCTAAACAGAAGAATATATTTTCACACAAAGCTTTATAAGTAAAAAGGGCAAAAATGAAAACTTTAGATGAAAAAATCAAAAAAATATTAAAGCAAGAGGCGGAAAAAAAAGAAAAAATGAGTAATTTAAAAAAAGGAATCGAACTATACGAAAAAATGGAAAAAATGGGTCTTGCCGGCAAAAAAGGGTATGGTATAGCAAACCTTGATTTGGTCGGCTATAGGGGCGTTTACCAAATTAAGGTTTAGCCTTTTTTAAATTTCTTATATACATCTTTACGATCTGCGGCGGAAAGCACATAGATGACAAGCCTATCATCTAACTTTTCATAAACAATCCTAAAGCTTCTAAGGCGAAGTCTGTAAAGCCCGGATAAAGAGCCTTTGAGATGTTTTATCTTGCCTGTTTTTATAAGCTCTTTTTCGTATTCGGCGCTAAAATTTAGGGTGAATTCCTCAAGAGCTGAAATTATAAAATTTGCGATTGGTTTGTCTAAATTTTTAAGCTCTTTGACCGCTCTTTCTTCAAACTCTAGCGACCAACTACTCATTTATAATCGCTTTAACTTCGTCTAGCGTATATGTCTTGCCTTTGGTCGCGGCTCTGTGCTCAGCTATCTTCAAATCCAAAATATCAAAGTAGTACTCGATAGCCTCTTTAATAAGTCCGCTTTTTGATCTGCCAAGCTCTTTAGAAAAGTCGTTAAGTCCTAAAACTAAGCCTTCAGGAAGCGTAACGGTAACTTTTTTAACCTGTGTCATTGTTTTCCCTTTGCTGTATTATAATACGTATAATAATACATCTTTTTAGAAAATAAATCAATAAAATATATAAAATTTAGGAAAATCACTTTTAAACTGCTTTAAAAAAACATTGGAGCAGTTTAGATGAGTGATGATCTTGAGCTTATAAATGAAGCGTTTAATAATCTTGAAGAGCAAAAGAATAGATTTTTAGAGTGTGAAAGGATATTTAAGGCCAAATATAAAGAGGATAAAAAAGGCCGCACTACTAAACTAAAGGCAAGCGATCGCTCACGCTCAAGGCTATATATACCGCTTGTAAAAACTACCGTATTTATCATCCACGCAATATTTAAAACCTCGTTTATGTCAGATCGTTGCCCTATAGAAATAACTAGAATCGGGCTAAGAAATGAAGACGATCTGATACTTCAAAACGCACTTACCGCAGCATTAAAGAACAGATGGGCAAAAAAAGAGCACAAAATAGGGCTATCTAAGGCGGTATTATCGTCTTTGTATCTGCCGCTTGGGATAGTGAGCCTCTTTTTTGATAAGCAGATGAACGATATAAGAACTAGGTTTATACCGATAACCGATCTTGCATTTGACAAGAGGGCAAGCGATATAAACGACATCGAATACGTAGCTTACAAGTGGAATCAGTCCATAAGGGAAGTTAAGCAAAAGATAAAATCGGGCTTTTACAAGAAAAAGGATAGCGAGAGGATATTTGCCCATAATTCGCGCCTAAGCGATAGGGTAAAGATGCAAGACCTATACGAAAAGAGCTACGAGGGCGGGCAGGTTAGATGGAAGCTAAAAAGCTATGCAAATGATGTGTTTGTAAGAGAGGCGACGTTTTCGCGTCTGCCGTTTCACTTTGGATACTGTATAGAGGCTATGCCTAGTATAGATATCGAGGCAAGAGAGGATGAAAACGCCGTATATGGTTCATGCGTGCCCGAGCTTGTGGCTGAAATTCAAGAAGAATACAATATCAAGCGCAATCAAAAAATAGACATCACCGAAAACCAGATAGACCCACCTATAGCCATTAATGCAAACGGAGAGGGAAGCGTCGCGGTAAGCGATATCGTTGCAAGAAAAAAGATGATAAGGGTCGAGCTTGCAACGGGCGCTAAAGTAAGCGACGTGATAATGCCGATGCCGGTAGCAGGGACATATCAGCTTAGCGAAGAGATAGCGATGCTAGCAAAAGAGTATGAGATAGCAACGGGCGTAAATAGCGTGATGACAGGACAAACTAGCCCAAGTGATAGAAGGGCTATGGGTGCCTTGCAAACGGTTAATGCCGCAAGCAGTATGAGAATAGAGTCAATGCTACAAACTTTGCTAGAAACAATGCTTCAAAGCTATGCGCAGCACTTCGTGGAGCTGCTTTATAGATATGTAAGTGATGAAGAATTTGTAAGGCTTACCGAGGATGTGGAGATAGTATCCAAGATAGGAAGCCTAAATGAGCGCAAGAACTCAAAGCTTGATTTTGATGTGGCGGTAAATTTTGGCACTACGATAGCAAACGAAGTGAAAATCAATCAGCTTAACGGACTTCTTGGTGTGCTTGCGCAAAACAATATGAATGCTCCGACAATAACTTCTCAAATTTTAAAACAAATCTTAACTCTTATCCTTGGTGAAAATGCGCCTATCGAGCAGATAGACATGGCGATGCAGATGATGCAAGCTGCTAATGCGCAAGATACGGGGGAGGCGGCTACGGCAGAGGATGTGCCACAAGATGGCGTAGAAGAGAGTGTTCCAAGCGAAGAGGAGCTGGAGATGGCGGCAATAATGAACGGAGGCGTGTGAGTGCTTAAAAAATATATAAATTTTAGAGGAGCGACCGTCGAAGAGAATGCGAACTGCTTCGCATTCGTGCGGGTAGTGAGTAGGCGAGTATGTCTATGGACGCGAGCCGCAAAGTCGGCTTTGCGTAAAAAGCTAGAGTGATGAAAAAGTATATAAATTTTAGGAAATCGATTCATAAAATAGTTATAAAAATTTTAAAAGGAGTAGAAAGATGCGACATAAGGCAATGTTTTTGTTGCTTGGCACGATCGTGGCTATGGCGAGTAACGGGCTTTCGATTTATCGAAAAGGCGAAGAAGAGGGGCAGATCAGCGGTGGGAATATCGGTGATGTGGTGGTTAGGGATGTCGGGAGTCAAAATCCTACCGCCATAATGATAATTTCCGAGAGTGAGTGGGAGGCTATGCCAAAAGATGAAGAGGCAGCCGCAGAGATAGAGGAAGCTAGCAAAAGCAAGGAAAATTTAAAAGAGGAGCTTGCAAAAGCTAAGAATAAAATTTCAGGGCTTGAGGCTGAGCTTGCAGAATCTAAAAATAACATCATAAAGCTTGAAGCGGCGCTTGCCAAGGCTAAATCAAAAAAAGGAAGCAAGGCAGACAGTGAGGGCAAAGGCGATGATGATAAGGGCTCGCAGGAAGGGTCTTTAAACCTAGTAGACGATGGTAAGGAGTAAAAATGCCTGATGTGTATGATCAAGAATTAGACGGCATAGAGGCTGCGGAATCTGAAGTGACAAAAGAGGCGGAAGCCATACCAAAACAGAGCGAGGCAGAAGCTAAAAAAGAGACGACGCCCGAAGAGCAAGGTGTGAAGCTAACCAAAGAGGAGTATGAGAGTTTTAGAAGATCTCAGCAAAGAGAGGAGCTTAATAGCCTCGAGGCTAAATTTAAAAAGCAATACCCAGACTTCAGTATGGAAAAGGTAACCGACAAAATCCTTGAGCTTGATGAAAAAGAGCCGGGTTTTGCTCAGAAATATTTTAACGATGTGGGGCTTGAAAATATATATCTAACTCATTTTAAGGGTAAAACCATAGAGGCTGACGATGAGTTTGACATAGGAAGAGGAATCAGCGGAGGGAACGGTAAGGCTGAGATGATAGGTAAGATAAACAAAGGTGAGGCTAGCTTAAGCGATAAGCAGGCCTTTTATGCAAAATATTTTTAGGAAAAAGGACGGGTTTTACTCGTCCGCGAAGTAGGCAGGGAACCCCGCTTGCGGGGACTTTAGGTGGGTGCAGGGAGCATCGCTTCCGCCCGTAGGCGAGGCTTTGCCTCGACAAGGAATAAATCAAGGGTTACCCTGCGAAGTAGGGACTTCAGGTGGGGAAGCGACCGCCGAAGAAAACGGCAACTGCTTGCCGTTTGTGCGGGAGTGAGTAAGCGGAGTATATCGCAAAGCGATACGAAGCGCCGGCAAGGGCGGGCTTGGCTCGTCCGCGAAGTAAAAAAATAAAAAAGGAGTTAAGAGATGCCGACATTAAAAGAGGGGTTGATAACCAGCGAAGAGGCTTTCGGTAAGTCGGGAATAGACTTGGAAAATACGATAAAACAGATAGGATGGAGAGCTACACCGTTTCTTTCATCCATAGGAACGGCGGCACCTGCCGATAGGAGCTCAAACGTGGCGCTTGGCCATCAGTGGCACTATGACGAGTTGCCCGACGGCGAGCTAGATAACGCACATGCCGAAGGCGGAGCCAAATCGTCGGCTAAATATAGCATAGGCGGAACGCTTAAGAACCACTATCAAATCGTTAAAAACGCTTACGGCGTAACGGGTTCGGAGCAGCCTAGCAAGAGAATCGACGGCAAGGCAATTTTAGCAAACGAGGGCGAGCATGCATCCATAAGACACAAAAAGAGTATCGAAAAGATACTTTTAAGCGGTCAAGCGGCGGTGCAAAGAGCTAAATCAAGCTCTACGGTAGGTAAATGCGGAGGACTAAAAAGCTTTGCAACTAGCGTGAATACGGTGGATGCGGGCAATGCGGCTTTAAGTTTGCAACTTCTTAGAAATCTTCTTAAGATAGGTTATATGAAGGATCGCCCGTATGACTTCATGATAATGTCCGATACCCAACAAGATAGAATGATGGACCTTATCGACAAGATCAAGCAAGCGGGCATGACGGTGGATTATCTAAGCGATAAAATTCAAGTTTTTGAGTCTCAATACGGCGGAAAAATCAAGCTTCTTTTATCCCCGGAGCTTGCTAATAACGAGATCATAGCTTATAGATCGGAGGATATCTTTAAAGTAAATTGGCGTCCGATGGCGGTAAGAGAGCTTCCTACCGGTGATGACGCGATTGAAAAAGAGATTATAAGCGAATTTACGCTTAGAGTTTGCACGCCTATCGCCTTTGCATGGCTTAAAAATTTAAAAGCCGACTAAAAAAGGCTAGCAAATGAAGCTAAAAGAGTTTAAAACGCAGCTTCAAATTTACACCAGGGGCGATATAAAAGCCCCTGAATTTGATGAGCTTAAAATATTAATGAGTGAGGCGGCTGCGGATATACATAGAGCCATAACTCCACTTGAGAAGATAGAGATAGATATAAAAAATATCGAGCGAGATTATTTTATAGACGATAGATATTTTGTGAGGAAATTTAAAGAGCCCGAAAACGAAGAGGATGAAGTTGATTTTCTTGACAAAATGCTTATTAAAGCTTTGATGTGCGGTGTGGCTTTTAAGAGAAGTATTGACGAGAAGCAGAGGGTTAAATACAAAAGATCATATATGTCTGCTTTAACTAAATACGAGCTAAACAATTTCGATGATAGAAGCTATGATTTAGAAGCATCACTTAGGGTTAAGGGGTGGATGAAACCTTACGTAATAAACAGCGCGCTTGATAACTACTACGAGTGGGACGTAGTCTTTATAAAAAATCTTGATTACTACATGGCAAACATCCCCAAGACAAGAGACCTTTCATGCGAAAAATTTATAAGGCTGTTTTTTGACTATCAAAATAAAAAGATTGACCCCGATAGGGAGGACTTAAGAGAGCTTGACAGACTCATGAAAAATAAAATAAGAGAGATATAAGATATCAGATAAAGAATTTACGCAAATTTGTAAAGAAATTTTAGCGCTCGATACGCAGATAAGAAGCCTAAGCTCGCAAGTGTCTACGGATAAGAGCGAGGTTAGCGAAAAAACGGCACAGACGCTTGATGCTAAAGAGGCGGTTGAGGGGCTAAACAGCGCAATATCTTTAATGAAGTCTGATATAGACAGCAAGAAAAATAATTTTGATACTAAGTATGAACAAGCCAACGAACTCTTTACATCTTTAAAAGAACTGAAGGCGCAGATTGAAAGCTTACTTGAGAGCACTCAAATAAACGATCAGACAGTTTCGCCAAATACAGCTTATTCTTCTGAAAAGGTAGAGCAGATCAAAGAGTCAATACAAAGCAGCATTCAAACCTTAACACAGAATGTAAATAAGAATTTTTTGGGTAAAACAGCAACAGCCGCCGACAGCGACAAGCTAGACGGACTTGCGGCTAGCGGTTATAGAAAATCTGCCGACAGCTATACAAAGGTTCAAACCGACGCAAAGATACTGGGAGTAGATCAAACATGGAAAAACCTAACCGCTCAAAGACAAGCGGGGATAATATATACAAACTCGTCTTCAAAGCCTATAGTAGTATCCATTTATATAAAACCCCAAGCACAAGGAAATAGACTTTCGGCTTCTCTTGAGGTTTCAAGCCTCATAGTGGCTTTTAGCGACATTACACCTATGAATAATACACCGCTAGTCTCAACATTAACGGCTATTGTCCCGGCTGCTGCCACGTATAGGCTGTCGGCAAATTTACCGCTTGAGATAACAAGATGGGCAGAGCTATCATAAAAGGAGTAAAAGATGAGATATTTTAAAAAAAATAATAACGAGATATATGCTTATGACGATGAGCAAATCGCTCAAGGTCTAGCCGAGGGGTTGCAAGAGGTTACGGAAAAAGAGACCGATAAAATACTTCATCCTCCGCTATCCGAAACGGAAGCTAAGACAAAACTAATAGAGAACTTTAAAAAGGTAGTCCAAAGCATGCTGGATACTAAAGCACAAGAAAAAGGCTACGACGACATAGTTTCGGCTTGCTCTTATGCAGGGTATGAAAACGAGTTTAGAGCCGAGGGCGAAGCTTTCGGGATATGGAGAGCTAAATGCTGGAGATGGGGCTATGACCTACTTGAAAGATATAAAGATACTCTAACAAAAAACATTCCTAGTATAGAGGAAATGCTTAAGAGTATGCCCGAGTATGTGGAGGTAAAATAAAATATGTTGGCAAAGATATTTACGTTAGGCAATTTAAAATACCTAAGCGCAGGCATAATCCTTGTATCTTTAACGATTTTATACAGGGATAATCAAAATCTAGTCGAAAGAAACTCTATTTTAATGAGAGAGAATAGAGCTTTTTTAGAGCATGCCGAGAGTATGAATGAGCAGATTATAGGCATTAACAAAATTTACCGACAAAGCCTAGATATGCTTTTGGAAAACACAAAGAAAAAAGAGAAAGTTTCACAACAAATTAAGCAAACCAAACAAAAGATAGTAAAGGAAAAAGATGAAGCTATGTCAAGCGGTCTTAATAGTGCCGTTAGCCATGTTCTTAACGGCTTGCTCGCCAAAGGCGCAGACCAAAACAAAAGTGGAAAAAATTAAGGTGCCTAATATTCTCTTGGAAATACCCCGAATTGAATACAGGAGCGTCTCTTCCCAAAACGATGCAGGGGTGCTTTTGCTTGATGTATATGAGGCTTATGAAAAATGCACTATAAACCTTCGTGACATCAAGGCTTTTCAAGATGATACAAGAAATTAAATACGGCAGGCGCAAAACTGATATGTCAGTAAAAGAATTTTTGATCAAGTTAATTATCGTCTCAATCCCTTATATTATCTATCTTATATCAGGGGCTATGTAATGGATTTTTTTGACAGGATAGGGCTATCGATATATCTTGCAATGCTTGCATTAACAGGCGGTATCCTGGGAATGATAAACAACAATAAATTCCTCAAGTGCGATAGCGTATCGTGTATCTTATTTACCTTTATCATAGGCGCAATATCAAGCGTTTATGTGGGGTATATCTCTTATCATATAACATTTTACTACTCACGAAGCGAGAAATATAGCTTTGCGATAGCTAGTATTGCCGCTTGGATAGGAACTGATGCGATGCTAATCATAAAAGCAAACATAGCCCTATTTATAAAAAACAAACTAGGCGTTAAAAAAGATATACACCCGCAAGTTAATGAAGAGGAGTTGAAATGAAGCTAATTATACAAAGAACAAGAGATATACAAGACGGAACGATAGGAGAATTTAAGCTAATAAGAGACGATGAAATTTTGCTTAAAGGCTTTACGCTTGAGCCAGCGGGCAATGATACCACACAAAGAGGCAAGGATAAACGAATACCTGCGGGAAGTTATAGTGTAGCTTGGCATGATAGCCCTAGATTTAAAAGACGCTTGCCTTTGCTTTATAATGAGCTTGTGCCAAAGGATAGATATATCTTAATTCATGCGGGCAATTATCCAAAGCATACGGAGGGTTGCATATTGGTCGGATCAAGCGCAACTAACGAGGGAGTGTTTAGCTCAGTTGATATGCTAATGAGGTTTTTGGCAATAACTTTAAACAGAGAGCTTGAAGTTGAGATAAGGAATGCCTAACTATGCCAAAATGAATTTTAAAGTCTTGCATATTAACCCTAGGATAGGCTGATATGTAAAACTTTAAGTGTGCCAAAAGTGTGCCAAGAGCAGTATATAAAAGTAGTTTTATTTTTATATACTTTGATATACTATTTTTTATCAAACACCGATACCTTGCCGGTTTAAAGAAATCCAAACTATAAGATATACACTAGAGGTTGGAGAAATAGAGCGATGAGGGCTTAAGAACCCTAACTCATAAAAATAGTAAAAGAGTATTTAGGAATTTTAAACTGTTTTAATACGCTTTTAAACACCATTTAAAACGATAAAATTTACGTTAGAAATCAAAGTAAAAATCAAGCAAATTTAACCCACTTTGATTTTAAGCGTAAATTCACTTTGATTTGAAAAGCGGTTTTACAGATAAAGATAGCGGTAAAATTTATGAATGGCAAGACAAAGACGGCGTAAGATTTAGAGTAGCGATATATGATAAAACGAAAAAGAGCGTCGGGGCGGGGTCCACAACCCGCATTACTACAACCGACGCTTATGAAAGTATTATAACGTTTTATTCTGACAGAAATCTTAACAGGCAAATGGAGTTTTTAGATCCAGGGGTGAAGATAGAAGCTAAATTTGAAGAGTTTAAGGCTAAAAACCTCGATGAGGACGGAAATATAAAAGATGGATTGGAGCTATGCTAATGAGTAAAAGTAAATGCCCTTTAAGGGAATTAAAAGAGAAGCAGGGCGGGCTTTTAAAGTATTTAAATAAGCTTGACAACTTTGTGGAGGATACTTTTGAAAAAGTCGAGGACGGATATGACAAATTTGCGAATTGGGCAGACGAGAATATCCCGTATGCGGTCAAAGTCCTTGACGTAAGAAAATTCGGTAAAGAGATAGATGAACTCTTGCAGGCTTATACAAGAACAAAATCCGCGATCTATGCTCAGGCGACGCAGTTTAAAGAGTATTTCGAAAATCTAAGCGTGAGCGATAGAAAGACTCTGTTTAAGGCGCTTGACGGGGAGTTTTTAGAGGGAGTAGAGGGGCAACTGCTTGCCGCTCGTGCAAAAACGAGTGAAGCGAACATATCGCAAGGCGATGTGAGCGAGGGTGCAATCTCTGTGACTCGCGGGAAGGGGTATTTAAATACGCACGGCAGTCAAGAAGCCGCGACAAAGCAGAGCAGTCTAAGCAGCGAAGATGTAGCCGCAACACTTCCCGAGCATCTTAGAGGGCTATACACAAAGGTAAGGCAGGCTATAGATAACGGCGCAAACACTCTAGTAGAAGCGGGTGTTCTTTATAAAGACAATGTCATAACTCACTACATAAAGCACTACTATAAAAAACATCTTGAGGAGGCGAAAGTTTTACTGACATTTTGTATAATACGATTTTATGTCAGTAAAAAAGGTCTGAATATGCCTAAAATACAAGCTCCGCTTACAGATGCTACACTTAAATTATTGAAGCCAAGGGAAAAGATTTACAGGATGTCCGATGGGCAAAATTTGTTTATTGCTGTACAAGCAAAGATGGTTTTACATCAGAGTCGTTTTGCGCTTGCAAAAAAATCTTTTAATACTTAAATAATTCCTAAAACATTACATAAAATAGTGTGTTTTGTTTTAAGGATAAATTTAAAAAAATCAAAAAGTAAAAACAATAAAACTACTTAAAAACAGCTTTTTTGGATCGAATAAAAACACTTCTTTTTAAATATAGAAAAAAGATTGAAAATTATAGTTTTCAATATAAAATAGTAAAAATAGTTTGTATTTAACCTTTTTTGTAGTCTTTTTTGATATCGGCTATATTTTTGATACTTTTAGAATTTTATAGTGGCTTTGCTTATTATTTTAATGCAAAAAGACTTTTGTGATGGATACTAATAAATAGTGAAAAAATATACTAAAAGCGCAATCAACAAAAAGATAACTTGTAGGAATCTCTATGAGTAAATGTTGAAGATAAATGTTAATAACGGGCTAGAGACAAATTGTGTAGTTTACTTTGCACTTTGTTTTGAGTGTATACTCCATAAATTTTACCACCCTGATACTTGATAATAGTATAAATATTAAATTATTCTAAATATAGCAATAATTTTAATCTACAAAGCCCATTTTAAAGTAAGAGCCTTGCAGATTAGTTTTTATCAAAGTCCAAATTTCTACATAAAACTAGGCGCATCATTTGAAAATAGTATTAGATCCCCTGCTCTTGTATTTTGAGCAAGTATCTCTTGCATTTTAGCCTTGTCTTTGATAATGATTATCTTTGGTTTTGTTAGGTATTTTAGTAAGGAAGCCGCATTTAAAGAGCTTGATATCATCACTACATCAAAAATTTCATTCAGGATCTTGCTTAGTTTTTCATTATCTTCCGCGGTACTCTCTACTATTCCGGGTGTTATAAGCACTTTTCGACCCTCATAGCTTTCAACAAGTTCATAAGATGCGCTCATACCGTTAAAATTTCCATTAAAGCTATCATCTATGATGATTTTACCTCCGGCATCAATGCGTTGCAGTCTATGCTCGACGTTTTTAAGCTCGGATATTAGGTTTTGTGTTTTTTCCGCTTTAAGCCCTAGATAAAGAGCGGTTTTTATGCAGGCTGCTAAATTTGCGCAGTTAAATTTACCAAGCAACGGCGAGCTGAATTTAAACCCGTCAAGGCTAAATTTTACGCCTTGTAAATTTGCTTCTATCTCGTTTAAATTCTTATCAAAAATTTCTATTTTTTCGCTCTCTTTTGCCAGTGTTGAGCTATGCACGAAGGCTTTTTCAAGTCGCTTTGATCCAAGCGCTTCAAGCTTGGTTGTGCGGATATTTTCAAGCGTTTTGAAATACTCTATGTGCTGAGCCCCTATTTCGCCTACGATTACGATTTGAGGACGTAAAAACGCGGTGATTTCAGCTATATCGCCCTTCAGTCTAGCCCCTGCTTCGGCGATATAAATTTGCGTATCACCAGCAAGATTTGAATTTACGTCTTGGATCAAGCCCGCTAGAGTATTTACGCTGCGAGGAGTTTTGTGGCACTTAAAGTCATCTTTTAAAATTTCAAACAAAAAATTTTTAATGCTTGTCTTGCCAAAACTTGCCGTTATCAGAACGATTTTAAGCTCTTTCATGTTTTCAAGCTTTTTTAAAGCCGCTTTTTCATACATCTTAAAATTCATCTTCTCAAGCATAAAGCTAAGTATAAATGAAATTGCAAGCGGAAGTATAACGCCTAAATTTTGACACTTAACCGAGATGTAGCAAAATATATTTTCAAGCACCAAGGCGATTATAAGTATAATGAAAAATCGCTTAACTCTTGGTGTAAAAACTAGCTTCTTATCAAGCCTTTTATGCCAAAGATATAGACTTGGCACCATCGCAAAGTAAAAATATATCCAAAAAAACTTGCCTGTCGTATAGTAAAGCACAATAGGAACTATCGCAAAAAATACGTGCCAAGCAGGCTTTGTGAAGTGAAAAAGCACCCGCTCGAATTTGTACGAAAACCACTGCAAGCAGGTGATGAGATAAAATCCAATCGCAAGAGTAAATAAAGAGTGAGTAATAATCAATCCGCCGCTTGTTAAAATTTGAGTTAAATTCTCGCTCATTTTAGCTCCTCTTTCTCATTTAAATTTAGCTCAGAATCAATAACGCCGCTGATGTATCTTGCATGAAGCAAAAAGAAAAAGTGATCGCCCTTAAGCGGATGAAAATCGCTGTTTGATATGAGGCCATGTATCCTCTCGCCGCTTTTTAGCGGAGTTGCACTATCGTCTTCCCCCCAAAATATAAGCGCCCTGCCCTTGTATTCTTTAAATTTATTTGTAAAATCCTCATTAACTACGTTTTTAAGTGTTTCATACATCTGCTTGCTCATGCCTTTTACGTCTTTTGTGGCAAAAAATTTATACAAAAAGCCAAATCCAAGAGCTTTTAAAATTTTAAAAATGGCTATTTTAAACCTTACGAAAAACGGCTTTTTGGTAACTATGCCCGCACTGCTTAAAAGAGCTAAATTTGCAGGCTTAAGCAAAGTCGCAACCTTTCCGCCAAACGAGTGTCCGACGATAAGAGTTGGAGTGATATTTATCTCTTTCAAAAACAGCCTCATAATCTCGGCATAATCTTTCGTATAAAGATCTTCGTGCATGTTTGACGCGCCAAAGCCAGGCATATCGATATAAACGTGTTTAAAATCGTTTAAAAATTTACCGAAAGCCTTTTTCATTATCTCTTTATTCGCTCCCCAGCCGTGTAAAAATACTATGGCGGGGCTAGATGATAAATTTAAAATTTCATAGCTTATGGTGTAAATTTTGCCGCCGAATTTGATATCCTTACTCGCCATTTTCACCCTTTTTTCTTGATGAGTAAATAGCTTGTAAAACCTCCACGGCCTCGCATAATCGCTCATATTCCGCCATATTAAGTAAGACCGCTTCAAATTTATTATTTTTTACGATCACGGCTCGCTTTATCTGAGCCGAGCCTACTTTAGTAAGTACGGCGCTAAAATTTCTAACGACTTCGGTTGCGGTATAAATTTCATCTTTGCTAAATGTAGTCATTTTTGCTCTTTTATGTAAAATTTTACATAAAATATAACACATAAGCCTTTAAATTCGGCTAAATCAGGCTACTAAATTTAGCGATTTAATAGCCCGATGATATTTTATTTGTGTTTTATAGTTTGCCTTTTGCGGAGGTGATTGAGTTGATAAATTGATAATCTATCCTTATATCCCGCTCTCTAGGAAGGTTTTTAGCAAGTGCATTTATCGTTGCTTCAAAGTCGTCAAACAGATAGTTCGCAAGGCTTCCAGGATTTGGATTGATCTCGTTTAGATAGACTTCATCATCTATCACAAAAAAATCACACCTTATAAGCGCGCCGTCAAACCCGCAGTTATAAATTTTCTCAAAACTACCTTTGAGTTTGGCTTTTAACTCTTCGCTTATATCAGCCTCTTTTGCCCTACTTTCGCTTGAAAAGCTCATATACTTTTGCTCGTAGTCAAGGAATTCTTTCTTTTTTGGCTCTTCGATGATTGAAAATTTTATCTTGCCGTCTATCTTGCAGCCTGCTAAGTTATACTCCTTTACGCCTTCTATAAAGGGTTCGGCTAAAATTTCACTATCAAATTCAAATGCCACGTCTAAAGCGTATTCAAGCTCGCTTTCATCTTTTACCACGCTTACTCCGATAGAGCTGCCCAGCCTACAAGGCTTTAGTATCGTAGGAAGCGATAAATTTATCATATCCTCTCTTCGTAATACGTCGTATTTTAGCGATTTTACACCCGCTTTTGCTGCTAGAAGTTTGGTTAATTCTTTGTTGTAGCTCATTGCGCTTGCTTCAAGACGAGGACCGATATATCTGATACCGAAAAAATCTAGCAAAGCGGCTATTTTGCCGTCTTCGCCGTCCATTCCGTGGATTAAATTTATATAGACATCGGCATCTATTTTTTTCTCGCCAAACATCCCGCCTATAAAAAATCCGCCGTTTTTAAGAAGCAACTTTTTGCTTTTTTTATAGTTTCCAGAGCTAAAGAAATTCGCCTTCATATCTTTTGCTTCGATTAGGTAAAATTCTCTAAATTTATCGCAAAATACAAATACAAGTTCGCTTTTAAGCACGTTTTTTAAAGCTATTGCGCTTACTATGCTGATCTCGTGTTCGTAGCTTTTGGCTCCAAATAAAATTCCAAATTTCATACCTATCCTTTATCCTAGTTTTTTAAGAGCTTCTTTGATAAGCTCGCTTACGTTTGTTGCCGTACAGGTTGAGAGCACCTTAGATATCTTATCTCGCTTGAATCCAAGACTCTCAAGTGCTAAAATCGCCTCATGATGATGGCTTGGCATAGCATCATCGCTTACGAGTTTAGCATCGCTTAACTCGGCTATTATACGCCTTGCGGTCTTTACGCCTATGCCAGGAACCGATTTAAGAGCGTCCGCATCGCCGTTTAAGATAGCGTTTGTAAAAGCGTTTGGATTTAAACTCGAGCACACTGCCATAGCCGTGCTTGCGCCTATGCCGTTTAGTTTGATAAGCATCTCAAACATCCTTTGCTCGCTTACATCTAAAAATCCGTAAAGTAAATTCGCATCTTCTCTGATGATTTGAGTTATGCTAAGTTCTACTTTTTCGCCTTTTTCAAGCTTTGCCGAGCAAAAAAGCGATATAACTATACCGTATGTAACGCCGCTTGAGGTTTTAAGCAGAAGATACGCGGGCTCTTTTTTGGTTATTACGCCTTCGATTGCTTTTATCATTTTACTTCCTTAATCCTTTTTAAAATTTCATCCACAGCCTCATCAAGAGCCAAATTTAGCCCATTTACTATATCTTTGTCTAAATTTGAATTAATCGGCTTGCTTGCAGAAATTATCTCGCTTTTTAAAATTTGACCATTTTTTACAAGCGAAAAAGCAAGCGTTATTTTAGCGTTTTTGATACCGGCTTCAAGGCTTATTAGAGTAATTTGCAAATTTAAATTCGTCTTATCAAAACTAGGTTGCAAAAAGCAACCGGCGTGAATAGTGTTGAGAATTCTCTCATAAATCATCTCGCTTGGAAGACTTATCCATTTGGCACTTTTAAGAGGATAAATTGCTCCATCATTGCCGCTTACGAGGATATCTCTACTTTCAGATGAGGCTTGGGATTTTACAGTAGCGATATAAATTTGCTTTTTATCCGCCTGCTCTTTACAAATTTTAAAATCCCCTTTTGCAAGGGTGAAATATCTTATCTCGGGCGCGCTTTTTGCTATGATTCCACACCCGCTAAAGCCTAGAGCCAAAACGGCGGCTAAGATTAAATTTCTCATCTTTTATCCTTATCTTCTTTTGGGTCCTTGAAGAAAAATTCATAAGGTCTATCTTCTAGTCTAAAAAGCGTCTGCCTAAATTCTTTTAAGGCTTTTTGAAACTCTATCATCGTTTCGCTAACCTCGCTTGAGAGTGAATTTAAAGTTGTTTTAAAATCAAATTCACCGTTTTTTATCCTGTCTTGTATGAGTACTTGAAGATTTTTAAATTCCCCTACCCCGCTACCTATCTTATCGGGGATGAAATTTATCGCTTCAACCGTCTTGCTAGAAGCCTTTATAAGACGCTTAAAGTCCAAAATAGCTTCATTTGCAAGCTTTATGGTTTCGTTTATATCGATATTTTGCTCATCAATCTCTTTTGTGATACTATCGATCGAATTTAGGATAGAGCTTACTTTGTCGATATTTTCTTCGTTTAGAACTCTATTTACTTTTGAAAGAGTGTCTTCAATACGCTGGGTTAAATCATTTGCTTTTCCGCCTATTTTTTCAAGCAGACTTGCCTCAAGCTTGATATAGGCTTTTTCATTTTCGCTAAAAATTTCGCTTTGATGCGAGCCTCTTTGGATATTTAAGTAGCTTATACCAGTAATCCCTTGACTCTCCGCTATGGCGGTGCTATCCTTTTTGATCGGCAGCTCCTTTCTCACTAGCAACTCAACCTCTATCATCGCCTCTTTTGGATCTGCAAATTTGATATTTTTTACTATTCCCGCATCAACGCCTATAAATTTTACTTGCGAGTCTTTTTTGATCCCGTTTGGAAGATCGGTCGTAAGGATATAATAAGACCTATAAGCGTCTTTTGACTCCCCATAGCTTCCCATCCACCACATAAATCCGCCTATGGACGTTACTACCGCTACGAAAAATAGCCCCACTAGCGTATAATTCACCCTATTTCCCATTATCGTTTCCTTGTCTTAAACAGCTCTTCAAGAGGGTTGTTTTTAAGTTCGTCAAGCTCGGTCAAATTTCCTTCAAAAAGCACTTTTTTATCTTCAAGTATCAAAAATCTATCAAGTATATCGCATATGCTGTCTATGTCGTGAGTTACCATTACTACGGTTAGTCCAAGCGTATCTCTTAGCTCCACAACCAGCTCGTCAAGCGCTCTGGCACTAATTGGATCAAGCCCGCTGTTTGGCTCGTCTAAAAAGAGAATTTTTGGACTTAGGACGAGCGATCTTGCCATCGCCACACGCTTTTTCATGCCGCCGCTTAGCTCGCTTGGATACTGAAGTGCCGCACTTGGACTTAGACCTACCTTTTCAAGCCAAAACATCGCTATCTCTTTCATCGATTTTTCGCTCATATTGCTATACTCTTTTAGGAGTATGTAGATATTTTCAAGCACGTTCATCGATGTATAAAGCGCTCCAAATTGAAACATAACTCCGCATTTTAGCCTTATCTCTTGCCTTTTATCCTCATTTGCAGCCCATAAATCCTCGCCAAGCATCTTTATATACCCGCCGCTTGGCTCTTTTAGATATATCATTGTTTTCATCAGGGTTGATTTGCCGGTTCCGCTTCCGCCTAGAAGTCCGTAAATTTCAGCCTCATCTACATGAAAATTTACTCCGTCATGTATAACTTTGTTGCCAAATTTCGTGGTTATTTGAGTCGCTTTTATGATACTCATATGTCAACTTGTGTAAAGATGATTGAAAATAGCGCATCAAGCATGATTACGCCAAATATAGCATTTACAACGCTTATAGTGGTATAAATTCCGACACTTTGGGTGCTGCCGCTTATCTGAAATCCTCTCATGCAGCCTATAAAAGCAATAGCCGCTCCAAAAAACGGTGCCTTGATAAGCCCCACGTAAAGATGTCTAAGCTCAACTTCTTGATGAAATCTACTCAAATAATCGCCAAAACTTATATCAAGGTAGGAATTTAGCACGACCATTTCACCAAAAATCCCTGCCGCATCTGCTAAAAATACAACCAAAGGCATAGCGATTATAAGAGCTACAACCCTAGGAAGCACTAGAAATTTAAACGGATCAAACCCCATCGTCTTCATAGCATCAACCTCTTCGGTTATCTTCATAACGCCAATTTGCGCGGTAAAGCTTGAAGCAAGCCTTCCTGCAACGACGATAGCGGCTATTAGCGGAGCTACTTCTCTAAGTGTGAGCATACCCATCATCTCGACTATGATTATACTTGCTCCGAATTTTTCTAGCAAATTTGAGCCTTGATAGGCAAGCACGATACCGACTAGAAAAGAGGTTAAGCAAACTATAAAAACGGAATTTATGCCCGCGTCCTGAAAATACGTAAAAATTTCTTTGATCCTAATGCTTTTTGGTACAAATACCGATCTTAAAAGCTTTATCAAAAGCTCTCCCAAAAAGGCTAAAAACATCATAGAATCAGAGTAAAATTTAGCTATCTTTTCGCCTATAACGGCAAATATGTTTTCATCTTCTTTAGTTTGCAAAATCGCTTTTATATCAGGGCTTATCTCTTTATTTATGGAGTTAAAAATTCTCTGCTGACTTTCGTTTAAATTTATAAATTCGTATTGTTTTTGACTTTTTGTAAGGCAATTTCTTAAAAATATCGCAACCGCATAATCAAGCTCTTTTACCTCTTTAAAATCAAGCACCAATTTTTTGTATTTTCGCGAGGATATAAGCGATGAAATAGAGTTTAAAACGGCTCTTTTAAGTTTGAAATTCCACTCGTTTTTTAAATTTATAACTAAGATCCCTTTTTGCAGATCATAGCTATAAAATTTGTCGTTTGACGCCTTGAACAATTTAGCCCTCTAAACTTTTCTTACGTTGTTGCTTTTTTTGATCGCATAATCAACTTCGCCGTCTTCGTTTTCGATCTTTTTGATCATCAAAACCCTTGCGATCTCGTTTTCTCTCGTGTTATAAACTATCTCTTTTGGCGGATCGACAAGCTTAAATTTTATCTCGTTGAACTCTCGCCAGTTGCTGTGATTTATCACTTTTGAGCTAAAAATTCCGTCTTGGATATCCTTTATCTCCTCTTTTAACTCGGCTATACGCGCTCTTTTTTCTTGAAAATCTTTTAAGATAGTGTTGTACTCGTGCACAAGCTGCTGGTACTCTTTAAGCTTTTTTATGAATGTTACGGGCGGTGTTTTTTGACTCACTCTAAATTCCTGCATCTTTTCTTTGATGATATTCATCGGTCCTCTATTTTCTTCGATGACGCATTTTTTGGACTCAAGTTGCTTTGGAGTCTTTGCTATCTGCTCTTTTATCTCTTTTATTTGAGCCATGTATTCATTTATCTTGTCGCCGCTATTTTTCACCATGCTAAAATCGACTAAAATTTTATTATTTACTCCGCGAAGCTGCTTTATCTCAAGCATATCGGCAACTATGATGGTTGAATTTGACGCTAAGACGCCAACCTCTAGTCGTTCGGCGATAACTTCGCCTCCAAGCATTGATTTTATTACCGCCGTTTTTGCCTTAACTTTGCCGTTTTCCAAGCGATCTATCTCGACATGATCTCCGTCAAAGCTTCCTATATGCACGGCTATTTTAGCCTCTTTTGCTTCTATATACGATTTGGCGTGGGTTTGTCCGCCTATGGTTATTTTATTTGCTTTTACAGTTGCGTTTTGAGCTACGTTACCTTGGACGTTTATCTCGTTTGCCTCAACTTTCATTCCTGCACCTATGGCATCTTTTGTAACGTCGCTTTCTTTCACGTTTAAAGTTACGTTATTATCAAGCCCTGTATCTATTGAGCCTGTGGTTTTAAACGAAATTTCATTTACGTCAAGTTGCTCTTTGATATCAAAAACACCTTTTTCTTCGCATACGTAGCCTGCTTTTTTAGAGTAGTACTTAATACCCTTTTCATCCTCTACAGCTTCTATATTTTCGCTATGTTCAAGCATTTTTGAAACGCTTGTTCTAGGCTGAGCCACGGATAAAAGATTTCCTCTTACGTCACGACCCGATTCACCAACGGCTGATTTTACGTATTCGGCTACAAGCTCATTTTCGGCAACTCCTAGCAAATATCCTCTGTTGGCGTAGTTTATCTTGCCTTGATTATCCGCTCCTTGAATCTTGTTTTTATAGTGATAAATAAGCCCGTCATCAATAGCCTCTATAGGATCAATACCCGAAGTTACCACAAATGTGTAGTCTTTGTCTATGATCTCGTTTATACGAAGCATGGATGAGATTTTACTAAGCTCGGCTTGCATGGCTTTATTTCTGATACCGATTAAAATTCCTACCTTAATGAGCTTTTTGTATATAAATTCCCGCATCTTGGCTTCAAAATCTTTAAAATACACCACATCGTTGCTTCTTGAAACGGTAGCTACTATCTTGGTCAAATTTTTATTTACGTTTAAAGCGATATTTGGAAGCGGTTTTGGCTTGTTTTTTCTAATGTCAAAAAACTCCACCTTATAAGTTTGTTTGACACTTTCAACTTGATTTACGTAAAATTTATCATCGTCAAAGATACTAAGCTTATCCTCTTCAACGGACTTTATCTCGCTATCTCCGAGCAATTTATACTCGGTAAAAAAAGTTATGATATTAAAATCTATAAATTTAGCTTCTACGTTAAAATTACTTACTAAATTCGGGATTTCTCCATATGGATTTGGCGTTTGCATTATTATCGGATCAAGATAAGTCGGTTGATTATTTTGACTGTTTTCCACTTTAAATTTCTCTCATAAATCACATAAATTTGCCTATTATCTCTAAAATTTGATTAAAACAAAGTTATGGCTCGGTTTTACGTCTTTTAAAACTAAATTTGCGTATCATTTCGTATCTTAAATTTATATATGGAAATTTATGTTTATTAAAGGTTTTTTTTCAAACAGCGTAGGCATACTTACTTCAAGGGTTCTTGGACTTTTTAGAGATCTGCTTACGGCTTCGACTTTGGGTGCGGGAATTTATAGCGATATATTTTTTATAGCCTTTAAAATACCCAATCTGCTTCGCCGAGTATTTGGTGAAGGAGCGTTTTCGCAAGCTTTTTTGCCAAATTTTACGAAAGCGCAAAAAAAAGGAATTTTCGCGGCTGAAATTTTTTTCAAATTTCTATTTTTTATTGCGATTTTAACTTTGCTTGTAAATATCTTCGCTCCTCAATTTACTAAAATAATCGCAACGGGACTTAGCAATGAGGACATTGTTAACGCAGTGCCTTTGGTAAAGATAAATTTTTACTATCTGGCGCTTATTTATATAGTTACATTTTTAGCATCCTTGCTTCAGTATCGCCAGCACTTCGTTACCACGGCATTTTCGACAGCGCTTTTAAATTTAGCCATGATTGCTTCACTTTTTTTATCACAAGGCAAAGAGCCTAAGATAGTAGCTTACTATCTTAGTTTTGGCGTGGTGGCGGGTGGAATTTTGCAAGTCATAGCCCATCTTATAGCGCTTTATATGACATCTATGTCAAGGCTGTTTTTTGGCGGAATTTTAAGATTTATAAAAGGCAAAAGAGCAAATTCCAAAGGATTTTTTACAAATTTTTATCACGGGCTTTTAGGCTCTTCGGCTATGCAGATAAGCTCGTTTATGGATACTTGGCTGGCTAGCTTTTTAGCGGCAGGAAGTATAAGCTATCTATTTTATGCAAACAGAATTTTTCAGCTTCCGCTTGCAATATTTGCTATAGCGCTTTCGACCGCGCTTTTTCCAAAGATAACAAAGCAAATCAAGGCTAAAAACGAAGCAGAAGCTTTAAAATGGATGAATAAAAGCTTTGAGTTTTTGTTTTTATTGCTTGCTGCGGCTATGCTGGGCGGGATTATTTTGGCTTATCCTATCATAAAGCTGCTCTTTGAAAGAGGGAGTTTTGACGCGACAAGCACTTATGAGACAGCTAGAGTTTTGCAAGCTTATATGATAGGACTTTTGCCTTTTGGTTTAAGTAAGCTCTTTTCGCTTTGGCTTTATGCAAAACTTCAGCAAAAAATCGCTTCTAAAATCGCGATGATATGCTTGGGGGTAAATTTAATCCTTGCAGTGATCTTGATGCGTCCTTATGGGGCTTTTGGGCTTGCGCTTGCCAGCTCGCTTGGAGGCTTTGTGCTGCTTGCTTTAAACATCAAAGCTTTTGGCACAAGGGAATTTTTAGCTATAATCAGCTTTAAAAGACTAAGCGTAATGGTCGCTGCCTTGAGCGTTTTTGCTATGATTTTAATATTTTTAAGGAATTTTATAGATGCAAATTTTTGATAGCGTAAAAAAAGAAAAAGTTAAATTTGAGCCGATTGATGAGGGCGTAGTTAGAATTTACGTCTGCGGGCCTACGGTCTATGACGATTCGCATTTAGGACATGCCAAAAGCGCGATTAGCTTTGATCTGCTTAGGCGTGTTTTTATCGAGCTTGGATATGATGTCAGATTTGTAAAGAATTTTACCGATATAGACGACAAAATTTTAAAAAAGATGAGTGAAACAGGCGAGAGCTTAGAGGCTATAACGAGCCGTTATATAAAAAGCTATAAAGATGATATGAGAGCCCTTAACGTGCTTGAAGCCGATATCGAGCCAAGGGCTACGCAAACACTTGAAGAGATGATAGAGTATATAAGAAATTTGCTTATTGAAGGGTTTGCTTACGAGATTTCCGGTGACGGGATTTACTTTGATACCTCAAAAGATAGCGAATATCTAAGCTTAAGCGGCAAGAGCGAAACAAATGAAAATATAGCCCGAGTTGAGAGCAATGAGCTTAAACGCAATGAAAAAGACTTCGTGCTTTGGAAATTTGACGAGGCGTGGTATGAAAGTCCGTTTGGCAGAGGTCGTCCGGGCTGGCACACCGAGTGCGTGGCGATGATAAAAAAGCATCTTTCAAGCGGCAGCAAATACGAGATAGATATACACGCAGGAGGTATCGACCTGCTCTTTCCGCATCATGAAAACGAAGCGGCACAATGCAGATGCGGCGAGAGAAAAACGCTTGCTAAATACTGGATGCATAACGGATTTATCAAAGTAAATGATGAAAAGATGAGCAAGAGCCTTGGAAATAGCTTTTTTGTAAAGGCAGCTCTTAAAGAAAATTTAGGCGAAGCGCTTAGGTTTTATCTGCTTAGTTCGCACTATAGGGCGCATTTTAATTATTCCGATGAGGATTTAGTTGCGAGCAAAAAGCGACTGGATAAAATTTACCGCCTTAAAAAGCGCGTAGGCGAAGATAATTTAAGTGAAGAGAATTTGGAGTTTAAATCCGAGCTTTTAGAAGCGCTTGAAGACGATCTAAACACCTCAAAAGCTCTTGCCGTGATAGATGAATTTGTAAAGATTGCAAACGAACGTCTTGATCAAAATCCAAAAGACAAGGCTTACAAGGGCGAAATTTTAGCGAATTTAAGACTGATAGCGCGAGTGTTTGGGATATTGCAAGTTGATGTTTATGAATATTTTCAATTTGGCGTAAGCGATGAGCAAAAAGCGCTTATAAACGAGCTTATAACCCAAAGAAACGAGGCAAAAGCCGCTAAAGACTACGCGAAAGCGGACGCCATTAGAACCAAGCTTTCGGATATGCAAATAGCTATTATGGATACTCCTAACGGCACGATGTGGGAGAAATTATGAGCCTAAAGATGAATCTAAAAGATGTCTTAAGGCGTTTTAGCCCATACTTTAAGGACTATATACCGCAGTTTGCGCTAGCCATTCTTGGAATGCTGCTTGCAAGCGGCGGAACTGCTGCATCTGCATGGGTAATCGAGCCTGTATTAAATAAAATTTTTATCGATAAAAATAAAGAGCTTTTATATCTGCTTCCTTACGCGATAGTGGTGATTTACTTCCTAAAAGGGCTTGGGACTTTTTTACAAGCTTATTTTACCGCTTTTATCGGGCAGGATGTAGTAAGGAGATTTCGCGAGAAGTTGCTTGCAAATTTGCTAAATTTGGATATGAAATTCTTTAACGACTTTCGAACAGGCGAGTTAATAAGCCGAAATATCAACGATATAGAGCGCATTAGAAGTATTGTCTCATCAATGATCCCTGAGATGATAAGAGAAAGCATAACGATACTTGGGCTTCTTTGCGTGGTGATATATCAAAGTGCCCAGCTTGCGTTTTTTGCTCTTATTGTTTTACCGGTTGCGATATATCCGCTATCTTTGCTTGCTAAAAGGATGAAAAAGCTTTCAAAAGCGGCTCAAGAAAAGACATCTGATATCAGCTCGCGCCTTAGTGAAATTTTTACAAATATCGAGATAATCAAAGCAAACAACGCGCAAGATTATGAGCATACAAGATTTGTCGAAGAGAATAATAAATTTTTCAAACTGAATTTAAAAAGCGTAAAGATAGACGAATCAGTAAGCCCTATCATGGAGGTTATCGGCAGTATCGGGGTCGCAGCCGTTGTCATCATTGGCGGCAAGGAGGTTATCGACGGACAGATTACCATGGGAAGCTTCTTTTCGTTTTTAACCGCTCTTTTTATGCTCTATACGCCGGTAAAGCGAATTTCAAGTCTTTATAATAGAATTCAAGACGCAGTTGCGGCAGCCGAGAGGACATTTGAACTGCTTGATAAAAAGCCTATGATAACAAGCGGCACAAAGCAAATTCCAAGCGTGATAGAGTCTATAGAATTTCAAGATGTCAGGCTAAAATACGACGATAAAGAGGTCTTAAAAGGCATAAATTTAAGCGCCTTAAAGTCTCAAATGATAGCGCTTGTCGGCTCAAGCGGTGGAGGCAAAAGCTCTATCGTAAATTTACTCATGCGATTTTACGACACTCAAAGCGGGCAAATTTTAATAAACGGTACCGATATACGCGAATTTGATCTAGCTTCACTTAGAGATAACGTGGGACTTGTTAGCCAGCGCGTTTATATATTTAACGATACGATAGCTAAAAACGTAGCTTACGGGCGAGAATTCGACGAAGAGGCGGTAAAAGAAGCGCTTAAAATGGCAAACGCTTATGAATTTGTTGTTTCGCTTGAGCATGGTATCAACACCGTCTTAAACGAATTTGGCACTAATCTTTCAGGCGGACAACGCCAAAGAATAGCAATCGCAAGAGCGCTTTATAAAAACCCTCAAATTTTGATATTTGACGAGGCGACATCGGCTCTTGATAACGAAAGCGAGAGACAAATTTCAAATGCGATCGCAAATTTACAGCACGAAAAGATCATTTTTGTCATAGCTCACCGCTTAAGCACTGTTGAAAATGCCGATAAAATCGCCGTTGTAAGCGACGGAACGGTAGTTGGATTTGGTAGCGATAAAGAGCTTAGCGATAGCTGCGAGATATATCAAAAACTAAAAGGAAAATCGCTAATTTAAGTTCAAATTTGCTAAAATTCGCGAAAATTGAAGGATAAATTTTGGATTATAATACCCTAAAATCTATTTTTTTTAAATTCCAGCCGGAAACTGCACACAAGATCGCAGAGTTTGGACTAACTTCGCTTTCATCGGTATTTCCTGGCTCTCTTAGCTTCCTTGCAAATAAGTGCGTAGTAAATGACGCAAGGCTTCAGCAAAATTTATTTAACATAGTTTTTAATAATCCGGTAGGAATCGCAGGCGGGTTTGATAAAAACGCAGTAATGATAAAGCCTTTAACCGCGCTTGGATTTGGGCATATCGAATTTGGCACCGTTACGCCAAAAGCTCAAAAAGGCAATGATAAGCCAAGGCTTTTTAGACTTGTGGAAGAAGAAAGCATCCAAAACGCGATGGGATTTAATAACGAAGGCGCAAAAAGCGTATCAAAAAGAGTAAAAAAACTATATCCTTTTGTTATCCCTCTTTTTGCAAATATCGGCAAAAACAAAATTACTCCAAATGAAAAAGCTATAGATGACTATGAAAATTTAGTGCGGGAATTTAATGAAATTTGCGACGCTTTCGTTATAAACGTCTCTTCGCCAAATACTCCAAATTTGCGTGCTTTACAAGAAGAAGATTTTATAAAAGAGCTGTTTTCTAGTATCCGTCCGCTTACTTCTAAGCCGATTATCTTTAAAATAGCTCCTGATATGAGTTATGAAAAAGCTGTAGAAATTTGCTCCTGTGCAGTTATTAGCGGAGCGGATGCGCTTATAGTAAATAACACGAGCGTTGATTATTCGCTTTCAAATTCGCCTAATCTGCAAAATTTTGGAGGGCTTAGTGGCAAAGTTATAACCGAAAAATCGGCAATGCTTTTTAAGGCTGTTGCAGATGAGCTGTTTGGCAAGACCATACTCATAGCAAGCGGTGGCATAGATAGCGGTGCAGAGGCGTATAGACGCATAAAAATGGGTGCAAATTTGGTTCAAATTTATACGGCTTTTATATTCAAAGGACCTTTTGTCTGTCAGATGATAAATTCAGAAATTTTAAGACTGCTTGAAGCTGATGGATTTGCCCATATAAGCGAAGCTGTCGGAGTAGATGTAAGAAAATAAATAAAAATTTAAGGTAAAAAATGCTTTTAAAATATTCAAAAACTAAGTTAAAAAACGGCTTTGAGATCTATCATATCCCCCTAAACAAAGGCTCGGGCGTGATAAGTGTGGATCTTTTTTATAAGGTTGGCTCCAGAAATGAAGTAATGGGCAAAAGCGGCATCGCGCATATGCTTGAGCACCTGAATTTCAAATCTACCAAAAATCTAAAAGCGGGCGAATTTGACGAGATAGTAAAGGGCTTTGGCGGTATGAATAACGCAAGCACGGGATTTGATTATACGCACTATTTTGTAAAATGCTCAAAGCAAAATTTAGATAAATCGCTTGAGCTGTATGCGGATATCATGTCAAATTTGAGCCTAAAAGACAAAGAATTTCAGCCTGAGCGCGACGTTGTTCTTGAAGAGCGCAGATGGAGAACTGATAACTCGCCTATCGGGTTTTTGTATTTTACGCTTTTTAATAGCGCATTTATCTATCATCCATACCACTGGACGCCGATAGGGTTTATCGAGGATATTAAAAACTGGAGCATTGAGGATATAAGAGAATTTCATGCGACTTACTATCAACCTAAAAACGCGATACTTCTAATAAGCGGCGATATAGATAAAAAATCAGCCTTTGAGCTTAGTAAAAAGCACTTTGAGGACATTAAAAACTCACGCGAGATACCAAAACTGCATTGCATAGAGCCCGAGCAAAACGGTGCAAGAAGGGTTGAAATTTATAAAGATAGCGAGGTTGAAATGCTTGCTATCGCGTTTAAAGTGCCTTCTTTTACTCATGAGGATCAAGTAGGTCTAAATGCGCTAAGCGAGTATCTAAGTAGCGGAAAAAGCTCGCTTTTGCATAGAATTTTAGTCGATGAAAAATGCCTTGCAAATCAAATTTACGCTTACAATATGGACAATATAGATGAGAGCTTGTTTATCATCATGGCCGTTTGCAATCCTGACGTCAAAGCCGAAGTCTTAGAGCAAGAGATAAAGGCGATTTTAGAGGGCGTTAAGACGGGTAAAGTTGATAAAGACGAGATAACTAAGATAAAAAATAGCATAAAGTCTGATTTTGTATATTCGTTTGATAGTGCTTCAAGAGTGGCGAATTTATACGGAAGCTTCCTAGCTCGCGGAGACATCAAGCCTCTTTTTGAACTTGAGAGTAAGATAGAAAATTTAAAAGCTAAAGATATAAATGAAATTTGCAAAAGATATTTCACCGATAAGACCTCCACAACGGTAATCTTAAGAAAGGATACAAAGTGAATAAAAGAGTCATACAAGGCGCTATGACGGCGCTTATCACGCCTTTTAAAAACGGTAAATTAGACGAGCAGGCTTACGAAAAGCTCATAAAACGCCAGATAAAAAACGGCATAGACGCCGTGGTGCCTGTGGGAACGACCGGAGAGAGCGCTACGCTAACTCATGACGAGCATAGAATTTGTATCGAGATAGCCGTTAGCGCTTGTAAAGATACGGGAGTAAAGGTTCTTGCGGGTGCCGGCAGTAACGCGACCCACGAAGCGGTAGGGCTTGCGCAATTTGCTCAATCACACGGAGCGGGCGGCATCCTTTCGGTTGCGCCATACTATAACAAGCCTACTCAAGAAGGGCTTTATCAGCACTACAAAACCATAGCAAACAGCGTTGAAATTCCCGTGCTTTTATATAACGTGCCGGGTCGAGTGGGAGTTGATATCCTGCCATGCACCATCTTTAGGCTCTTTAATGACTGTAAGAATATATTTGGAGTAAAAGAGGCTAGCGGAAGTATCGATAGGTGCGTAGATCTGCTTGCCCATGAGCCAAATTTGGTCGTCATAAGCGGTGAAGATGCGATAAACTACCCTATCCTTTCAAACGGCGGTAAAGGCGTGATATCGGTAACTTCAAATTTGCTTCCTGATAAAATTTCAGAGCTTACGCACTTAGCGCTTGATGAGGAGTATATCAAGGCAAAAGCGATAAACGATAAGCTTTACAATATCAATAAAATGCTATTTTGCGAGAGCAATCCGATCCCTATAAAAGCGGCTATGTATATCGCGGGACTTCTTGAAACGCTTGAATATCGCTTGCCGCTTTGTGCGCCAAGTAGCGAAAATTTAAAAAACATAGAAGAGACTATGAAACAATACGAGATAAAAGGATTTTGATAGTGGATAAATTTGCAGATGAATTTAGAGGAAAAACGCTAGTTATAAGCGGAGGCACAAGAGGTATAGGACGCGCGATCGTAGAAGAATTTGCTAAAGTCGGTGCAAATATCGCTTTTACTTACAACTCAAACGAAGAGCTTGCAAACACGCAAGCTAAAGAGCTTGAAGAAAATTTCGGCATAAAGGCAAGAGCTTACGGACTAAACATACTTGAGCCAGAAACTTACAAAGATCTCTTTGAGCAGATTGATAATGACTTTGATCGTATTGATTTTTTTATATCAAACGCTATCATTTCAGGGCGCGCGGTTGCGGGCGGATACACGAAATTTATGAAGCTTCGCCCAAGAGGGATAAATAATATATTTACAGCCACCGTAAATGCCTTCGTGGTAGGCGCTCAAGAGGCTGCAAAAAGGATGGAGAAAACGGGTGGCGGAAGCATAATATCTCTTAGCTCGACGGGAAATTTAGTCTATATCGAAAACTATGCAGGGCACGGAGCTTCAAAAGCGGCCGTTGAAGCCATGGCAAGATATGCCGCAACCGAACTTGGAGAAAAAAATATCCGAGTAAATGTGGTTAGCGGTGGACCTATCGAAACGGACGCGCTAAGAGCTTTTACCAACTACGAAGAAGTGCGCGATATGACGGCTAAGCTTAGCCCGCTAAATCGTATGGGTCAGCCGACAGACCTGGCCGGAGCATGCTTATTTCTTTGCTCAAGCAAGGCTAGTTGGATAACCGGGCATACATTTATAATAGACGGCGGAACGACATTTAAATGAGCTTGAATTTACCGAATTTACTTGCGTTTTTACGCATTTTACTAGCGCCTGCGATGTTTTATATCCTCGTAAATGCAAACACGCATTTTGAAGATGTGCATATCAGCTGGATAAATTATTTTGCGGGACTTATTTTTGTTATCGCTAGTGTAACCGATTTTTTTGACGGCTATATCGCAAGAGCGTGGGATCAAAAGACCAAGCTTGGCGCCATCATTGATCCCTTGGCCGATAAGATGCTAACGCTGGCTGCATTTTTGGGGCTCATGATGATGGATAGAGCAAGTCCTTGGGCGATATATCTTATCTTGATTCGTGAATTTTTCATAACGGGCTTTCGCGTGGTTATCGCGGCTGAAGGGCTAAATTTGGCAGCTTCAATGGCGGGAAAAGTAAAAACAGTATTTCAAATGATAGCCATAGGATTTTTGATAATGCAGTGGCCGTTTGCAAATTTACTGCTCTGGATAGCGGTTGGATTGACGTTATATTCGGGGTTTGAGTATATTTTTGCTTATATTAAATCGGATAAGTAAATTTGGTTTTATCATCGCGACCTATTTAAAATTTTAAATTATAATTTCCTAAATTTTAAAGGAATTTTTTGAAAAGCAATGTATTTATAGTATATTTGGCAAGCTTTGTTGTGGTTGCTGCAGGTCTTAAGGCTGCAGGCACGATAGTTTTGCCGTTTTTGATAGCTGTTTTTATAGCTATCGTTATCTCTCCCGCGATCAATCAGCTTCAGAAGCTAAAACTGCCGCGAATAGTCGCGTTTATCTTGGTTGTGGGGGTTATTTTTGTATCTTTGGGCTTTGTTACAAATACCGTTATAAGTACCATAAATGGGCTTTTAGGACATCTTCCGGAGCTTCAAGCTAAATTTAAAATTTTCAACGATCAAGTGATAAGCATTTTGGCTAAATACGGGGTTGAAGATGTTCAAAAGATCATCCCAAGCGATTATGACCCGAATAAAATTTTCGCAAACCTCGGCACGCTTTTAAGAAGCAGCACGGAGCTTGCTTCAAAGAGTTTTTTTATATTTTTGCTTGTTACGTTCATGCTTTTTGAAACGCACATTTTTAGGCAAAAGGTTGATTATTTTGCCAGCAAAAACCCGCAAGCCGAGATGATCGTAGATACCTTTATCTCAAATTTAAAGCGCTATCTTGAGATAAAGACCATAGCTTCTTTCGCGACCGGAGTTTTTATATTTGCAGGGCTTGAGATGCTTGGTGTGCCTTACGCTCCGCTTTGGGGGATTGTCGCTTTTGTTTTAAACTTTATCCCGACTATCGGCTCTATCATAGCGGCGTTTCCTGCGATACTTGTTTCGCTTCTTATAAACGATATTAGCACGACGTTTTGGACCGTGATACTATATCTTGTCGTGAATTTAGCTATCGGAAATTTTATTGAGCCGAGATTTCTTGGCAAAGGGCTTGGCATAAGCACTCTTGTTGTGTTGCTTAGCCTTCTTTTTTGGGGATTTTTATTCGGTATCGGCGGTATGTTTTTAGCAGTTCCGCTTACCATGAGCCTTAAATTGGCCCTTGATGCCAACCCCAACACGAAATTTATCGCCGTTTTACTTAGCGATAAGATTGAAAGGTAGAATTTGAAAAGTATAATATTTGTTATTTTACTCTTAATTGCAGGCGTTTATGCCTACTCTTGGTATTTTTTTATAACGGTTTTTGCCATCTCGTTTTTGGTATTTTTTCATGAGCTTGGGCACTTTACGGCTGCTAGGATACTTAAGGTCGGTGTGCTTAAATTTAGCGTCGGATTTGGCGAGAGCCTATACTCAAAGAAGATCGGACAGACCGAATACGCCATATCGGCGATCCCGCTTGGAGGCTACGTAAGCCTAAAGGGGCAAGACGACTCAAACCCTGCGGCAAAAAGCATGGATGATGACAGCTACAATAAACTCACTCCTCTTGGACGTATCTTCATCCTCTTTGCAGGACCGTTTTTTAACTTCGCTTTGGCGTTTTTGCTTTTTATCGCACTTGGATATATCGGCGTAGATAGACTTGCTCCTGTTGTGGGAAGCGTTATGCCCGATTCGGCTGCCCTAAAAGCAGGCATGATGAAAAACGATAAAATTTTAAGCATCGACGGAATTACTATCCGCGAGTGGGACCAGATAACTAAGCAAATTTTACCAAAGCCTACAACGATAGAAATAGAGCGTGAAGGCAAAATTTTAACTATAAATTTAACTCCAAAGATAGGCGAGAGCCTAAATCTATTTCGAGAAAAAATCCAAAAACCGCTCATCGGCATATCTCCAAGCGGAGAGATAATAAATTTAAAAAACACAGGTCTTGACTCGATCAAATTTGCATACAAAGAGACGCTTGAGGCTTCAAAGCTCATATTTGTAGGTATAGGCAAACTGATCGAGGGCGTCGTGCCGATGAAAGATATGGGCGGGATAATCCAAATAGCCGATATCACGTCAAAAGCAGCTAAAATCGGCATCTCAACCCTGCTCATAATCACTGCTTTGATATCGGTAAATTTAGGCGTGCTAAACCTGCTGCCCATCCCTGCACTTGACGGCGGACATATACTTTTTAACCTTTATGAGCTAATTTTTCGCCGCGAGATGAATGAAAAAGTCTATATCGGACTTACTTACTGCGGCTGGGCGCTACTTTTGACGCTTATGATATTTGCGACATTTAATGATATTTTAAGATTAAGCGGTAGCGGACAATGAATAACTTAGAAGAAATTTTAAAACGTATTGATAGCGCCGGTCTAAATAAAGCTGTAAAGCTAGTTGCCGTTAGTAAAAACGTAACTACAAAAGAGGTTTTAGAGCTTTTTAATGAAGGACAAGTTGATTTTGCTGAAAATAGAGTTCAAGAGCTTAAAAACAAACAGCAAATTTTAGCTGAAATTTTGCCACAAAATCCTATAAAATGGCACTTTATCGGTCGCCTTCAAAGCAATAAAATAAACCAGCTCATATCTCTTCGCCCTACTCTTTGGCAAAGTTGCGAAAGCCTTAAAGCTGCTCTTGAAGTAGATAAAAGGCTTGATTATAAGCTTGAATGCTTGCTTCAGATAAACTCCGCCGAGGAGGAGAGTAAGCAGGGTGTGGAAGCCAAAATGGCGGTGGAGACGTTTTTATCTATCAAAGAGAGCTGCAAATTCCTGTGTCCCGTGGGTGTAATGAGTATCGGTGCGCATGTTGATGATATAAAGACTATCCAAAAAAGCTTTGAAACTACGCGCAAAATTTATGAAGAGCTTGAGCCGCACGGAGCTAAAATTTGCTCTATGGGGATGAGTAGCGACTTTGAGCTAGCTATAAAATGTGGCTCAAATATGGTTCGTCTTGGGTCTGTTTTGTATTAAAAATAATTAATATTTATGTTTCTTTGGGTAGTCAAAAAATAACGCTTTGCCACTATGTTCTGAAATTTCAGAAAATTGGCATTCAAATTCTATACAAAATATCCCGCAAGTAGGTATATTGCCTATCACGGCATCGCTTAAAAGCTCGCAAATTTCAGTTATTGTGTCATTGTGCGATACTATAAATACGCTACTAAAACTATCCTCAATGCCTTTTATAAATTTCAGCATATCGGCAACACTTGCTTCGTAAAAGATATCTACAAATTTTATTTTTTCTTTAAATTTTACTGCATCAGCCATCTTATTGGCGGTTTTTACGCATCTTTTAGCAGGACTTGAAAAGATCGCATCCGCCCTCACCTTGTGTTTTTTAAGCCTATCGCACATCAGCGCAAGATCTTTTTTGCCTCGCTCGTTCAAATCACGCTCAAAGTCGTTTTCGCACTCTTTTTGCGTAGCCTTTGCATGTCTTATGAAGTAAATCTTTTTCATCTAAATTTCCTATATATTCGCCCTGCTTTTAGATATCTGCTTGATACGCTCAAGCTCGCTTACGCTAAAGCCTGACTTTACCCTCGCCTCTTCGTTTAGCTCTCTGGTTTGCAAAAAGGAATTTGGATAAATTCTTTGAACGATAGCGATATATTCGCTTGGATCAACTCTCTTGCGTTCGCATTCGAATTTAAACCACCTATCGCCCTTGCTTACGTGTGAAATTTCCTCGTCTAAAATAACCTGCAAAATCTCTTTTAAATCGGCTTTCGTATCGTCATTTTGAAGTTTTTTAAGCATAAAAGCGTTTGCGTCAAGCCCGTTTGCCTCCATATATCTTGGAAGCACAGCCATACGCTCAAGAAGAGAATTTTCAGTCATCTTAAGCGCTACAAAAAGTCCGTTATGCACTTGCATATCGCCGTATTTCACTCCAAAATTTTGCATATATTTTTCTATCATCTTAAAGTGTCTTATCTCGTCTTCAGCCACTTCAAGCCAGTCGTCATAATACCGCCTAGGAAGCCCTCTGAAACGATAAGCGGCATCAAGTGCGATATCTGTGGCGCTATATTCTATGTGGGCAATTGAGTGAAGAAAAGCGGCTTCTTTGTTTTGTTTTTGGGATTTTTTATCTAAATTTTTCATCTCCACGACATCACAAAATTTAGCGTAACTAGGCTCTTTGAGAGGTAAAATTTCGCCATCATCGACTATCTCGTAATGCCCTGCTTTGTAGCCATTATAAAATCTTTTAAATTCGGCAAATTTCTTATCCTTGTCGCCACATCTTAAAATTTCGCCAAGCTCTTTAAAAAACCTCATAAAACTCTCGCTTTCATTATCAAATACCCAACGCCAAAGCCGATTATGTGAGCATACCAAGCTATATTTACACCCATCATCAAAGGCACAAAACTCATAAGCAAGATAGCTATCAAAAGCCCTTTAGCGCTACTTCTATCAAGAAACGCAACTATACCAAGCAGCACGCTTATAGCCCCGCTTGCTCCTACTAAATTTATAAAAGAGCCGTTAAGTTTATAAGCAAAATAGATATAAACAAAGCTTAAAAGAGATGTTGCAACGCCTCCAAGTAGATAAACGGCGCTAAATTTTAAAGCTCCGAATTTATACTCCAGCATAGAACCAAACTGAAAAAGAACCACCATATTCATAAGCAGGTGAGTTAAATTTGCGTGCATAAACATCGAAGTTAAAGGCTGCCAGATCAAAAGAGCATCTATAAAATATAAATTAAGTCCAAGCACGAGATCGTTACTAAAATTTGCATAATTAACCAAAAAATATATCAGGCAATTTAGCGCTATAATAGGTGCGGTTACGTTCAATTAGGCTCCTTAAAAAGCGCTATGATATAAAATTTCTCCCTAAAATTAGCTAAAATTTCACGCTACCAAAGCCTGCAAATCTATTTGAAGCAAGGCAAGAGCCATTTTTTTCAATTTACGATGTAGGAATTTAAAAATCTATTTTTAGTTTTATACCTATTGGTTTATTGAAATTAATAAATCCGTCTTTGACGTCTTGATTATTATTTTGCATAAGGCTAATTGCCTTGCCTTTATTAACTTTATCCATAACTCCTATATTAGTTGTTAATTTGCTTTTTTTATTATTTCTTGGTATATCGGTAGCATTATTTAAAAAAACCGAATCTGGCAGTTCTGTTTTGTTTTGGATTATTAAATTTTGGTTTTGATAAAGATTGTATAACTCTTCGGAATATAGTTCTTGTTTTATATAAGATTTATCAAAATTTTGCCATTTAAGGTATATATTATCGGCTTTTTTGTCAGTTAAAGATGTGGCATAAATACTATTATTAAAATACTTACTTGTAAGGTCTGATATTTCTTTTGATTCTTTAAGCCACCATTGTCTACTCTCATAAAATAATGGATTATTTTTTGCTTCTTGTATATCTGTATTAAACTTTGCTAGATCATTAATCTGTGGTTTTTGAGTCGGCAAGGTTTTAGAGATAGTCGAGCAACCGTTTAATGAAAAAACAATAAGCAATGAAAATGATATTAAATTTATAAATTTCAATCTTTGCTCCTCAATTTTAATTACCTTAATTATATACGCAAATGAGTAAATATGAGCCGAAATTTAGGCTAAAATTTCTTTTTATAAGCTAAATTTCATTACAATATCTTTTTTATATAAGGATTTATTATGCACTATTTAGAGATTGAAGGCAATGCCAAACTAAGCGGAGAAGTTACTATAAGCGGAGCAAAAAACGCCGCTTTACCATTAATAGCCGCAACGCTCATAATGAAAGATGAAGTTACTATATCAAACGTTCCAAACGTAGCAGATATCAAGACGCTGGCTAAACTGCTTGAAAATTTAGGCTCAAAATGCGAATTTACAGATCATAATACGATTAAAATCAATACAAACGAGATAAATTCCACCAAAGCCAACTACGATATCGTTCGCAAAATGCGCGCCTCAATCCTTACCCTTGGACCGCTTCTTGCTCGCTTTGGGCACTGCGAAGTAAGCTTGCCGGGAGGTTGCGCTATAGGTCAGCGCCCTATTGATTTGCATTTAAGCGCACTTGAAAAGATGGGTGCCAAGATAGATATAAAGCAAGGATATGTAGTAGCAAGCGCTCCTGAAGGGCTAAAAGCAGCCGATATAGTATTTGATAAGATAACCGTAACCGGCAGTGAAAATATCATCATGGCGGCAGCCCTCGCTCACGGAGTAACAAAACTTACAAACGTGGCAAAAGAGCCTGAAGTGGTGCAACTGTGCGAGGTTTTGGCAAGTGCCGGAGTGCAGATAGAAGGCATCGGAACCGATGAGCTAAGCATAAAAGGCACAGGTCAAAAATTAATAAACGTAAAATCCATAGAAGTTATTCCCGATCGCATAGAGGCAGGCACTTATCTATGTGCAGGAGCCATAACCAACTCAAAAATCACGATAAAAAAAGCAAATGCAAACCACTTAAAAGCCGTCTTAACTAAATTTAAGCAAATGGGCTTTGGCATAGAGGTTCAAGATGACACCATAACCATACTTCCTGCGGATAAAATTCTGCCTACCGAGATAGTTACTACCGAATATCCGGGCTTTCCTACCGACATGCAAGCGCAGTTTATGGCTTTAGCGCTCATGGCTGAGGGAGTTAGCACTATAGATGAAAGGCTCTTTGAAAACCGCTTCATGCACGTTAGCGAGCTAACCAGAATGGGTGCAGATATCAGGCTAAACGGGCATATCGCAAGCGTTTATGGCGAGATTAAACTAAACGCCGCAGACGTTATGGCGACTGATCTTAGAGCAAGCTCGGCTCTTATCTTAGCCGCACTTGTAGCCGACGGCACTAGCAGAGTGCATAGAATTTACCACCTTGATAGAGGTTATGAAAATTTAGAAGTTAAACTTGCAAATTTGGGCGCTAAGATAAGAAGACTGGAGGAATAGATGCTGATACAAGAGGCTCTAAAAAAGATATTTGAAAACATAAATTTAAAAAACTCAAGCGAATTTATAAGTATAGATAATGCAGTTAATAAAATAGTAGCAGAGGACATCGTTGCCGTTAAAAATCTGCCCTCGTTTGATAACTCCGCACTTGACGGATACGCAATAAATTTTGCCGATAGAAACGCTCCTATTAGCATTACGGATACGGTATTTGCTGGAGACGGTAGAGAAATAAGCATAAAAAGCGGTGAATGCGTAAAGATAATGACGGGTGCTAAGATGCCAAAGGGTGCCGATACGGTGGTTCGTTTTGAGGATGCGATCATAGAGAGCGGCAAGCTAATAGTGGATGAGCGAACCAAGCAGTTTAGCGCGTTTAGACACAAAGGCGAGGAGATAAAATCAGGTGATGTATTGTTTGGCAAAGGTACTAGATTAAGTGCCGCTCACGTGATGATGCTAGCCGCGCAAGGAATTTCGTTTGTAAAGGTATTTTGCGAGCCAAAAATCGGAATTTTTTCAAGCGGAGACGAGATAGTAGAGCCTTGGCAAAGCGCAAGCGAAGATCAAATTTATAACGCAAACGCAATCGGCATGCAAGCTCTTTTGTCCAAATTCGGCTTTAAATCTAGCTACTTAGGAATCATAAAAGATGACTTAAACGATACTATAAACGCTATAAATTCTGCCGATATGGACGTGCTTATCTGCTCCGGAGGAGCTAGCAAAGGAGAAGCTGACTTCATGAAAACCGCCCTGCTTTCACTTGGATTTACCGAGCTGTTTGGCCACATAGATGCTCGTCCTGCTCGTCCAAGCAAGGCTTATGTAAAAGATAGCAAGATAGTTTTTATAATGCCAGGAAACCCGATGTCGGCATTTTTAAGTGCGTTTTTGCTGATAGTTCCGTTTTTGCTAAAAAGACCTCTTGAAGCGACTAAAGCTTACATAATGCAAGATCTTAAAGTAAAATCAGGCCGTGAAAACGTAGTTCTAGGTAGGCTTGAAGAGGATAAATTTTACGTAACGGATAATAACAAATACGGCTCGGGCATGATCATGCCGCTTGTAAAAAGTAATGCAATCTGTCTTTCACATTTTGATCAAAGCGAATTTAGACAAAACGATGAAGTTTTGGTCTATAAATTTTCTTGACAAACGGATATGATTTTGCTAAAATTGCGACTTCTTATCCGCGGGAATAGCTCAGGGGTAGAGCACAACCTTGCCAAGGTTGGGGTCGCGAGTTCGAATCTCGTTTCCCGCTCCATTTTTTTTACTCTATTTTTTCCGATTTTTTTATTTGCAAACTCCATCACTATAAATCCGATGTATTGTATAAATGATGATGCCATAACTCTTAAGACATTAGGATTTAACGGCAAAAATGAAGAAATTTTAAATCTAAACCAGCAAAAAGCTGCCAAGATAAATTCAAACAAAATGGCTGAAATTTTAAAATTTCATCTCATAAATTTCACCGACAAAAGCGGTGGAGAGATAATCTTTGTAAAACATTGCGATGAAATTTTAAAGCTTCAAAGAGATTTTTTAGCAGCCCTTACAAATGAATATCCACGCATTAAATTCAGCCAAATTCCAACTATTTCTGCGCAAAGCGAACTTCCGAAAGATTTTTCTACATATAAATTTGAAAAACTTTTCATAAACTCTCTAAACAGTCAAAAAGGAAGCTTTAGGGCTACTTTTATCCTGCCTGATAGTAGCGTTAAAAGCATATTTTTCAGATACGAATTCAAAGCTAAAATGCCAATCTTAAGATCCAGCAAGCAAATTTCAGCCAAACATATTTTAAGCGTGCTTGATTATAGGCTTGAAGAGATTGATTTTGGCGAGTTTTCAAAAGACTATTTTACCGAAATTCCAGTTTCAAAAATGATATCAAAACAAAACATAAAAGCAGGCGAAATCCTTGCAAAAAGGCAGTTTCAAATGCTTTCAATGATCAAAAAAGGAGACAGCATTCAAGCCGTTTTTAACGATGGATCATTAAATGTAAGCATAGAAGTAAGAGCTTTGGAAGATGGAAATTTAGGCGATGTGATAAAGGTTAGAGGAAGGGATAAAAAGGTATTTTATGCTACAATAATTTCAAAAAAACAGGTGCTAATCAGATGAGCAAAATTCTAGTGGCTATCAGCGGTGCAAGCGGGGTAAATTTAGGCGTTAAGCTTGCTAACGAGATAGCTAAAACAAGCGAGTGTCACGTCATCATAAGTCATAACGCAAAGCTTGTGCTAAGCAAAGAAGAGGAAATTTCACTTGAAGATAATAATAAATCTAGTGAAATTTTTCAGATTTACAAAAATCTTAAAAATACGGCTAAAATTTATGATGATAGCGATATCTCAGCCTCGCTTGCTTCAGGCTCTTTTGGCACAAAAGCTTCTATCATAGCACCCTGCTCTATCAACACATTAGCAAAAATTCATGCAGGCTTTGCCGATACGCTTATAACTCGTGCTGCAGCAGTTGCTCTTAAAGAGCGAAGAAAGCTAATACTTGGGGTTCGCGAAATGCCTTTTTCTACCATCGCGCTTGAGCAGATGGCAAGACTATCAAGCATGGGCGTTATCATCGCTCCTCCTGTTTTGGGATATTACGCAGATATAAAAAGCGTAGAAGACATGGAGAATTTCATCATCGGCAAGTGGCTTGACGCACTTGGCATAGAAAATCAAATTTATAAAAGATGGGGTAAAGAGTGAAAAAATCTTGCATATATCCGGGAACCTTTGATCCTATCACAAACGGACATATAGACGTTATCAAGCGCGCTACGAAAATTTTTGACAAGGTAATCGTGGGCGTTGCTAAAAGCGAGAGCAAACAGCCTTATTTTAGTATCAAAAAGCGCGTTGAGATGGCTAAAATCGCAACGGCAAATTTAAAAAACGTAAGCGTGATTAGCTTTGATAACTTGCTTGTGGATTTTGCAAAAAGCCATGATATAAACATCGTTATACGCGGGCTTCGCGCGGTTAGCGACTTTGAATACGAACTTCAAATAGGCTACGCAAACGCTACTCTTTGGGATGAATTTGAGACGGTTTATCTTATGCCAAGCCTTAAAAACGCCTTTATATCAAGCTCTATCGTGCGTTCGGTTTTAAGACATAAAGGCGATGTAAGCAAGCTTGTGCCAAATGAAATTTTAGAAATTTTAAAGGAAAAAAATTAGATGTATATCCTGTTTGAAGGGGTTGATGGAGTAGGTAAAAGTACTCAGATAAAAAAAGTGGCGAAATTTTATGAAAACGCCGTTATCACTTATGAACCGGGCGGAACAGAGCTTGGTAAAAAACTAAGAGAAATTTTGCTTGGCAAAAACTCACTTAGCAAAGAGGCTGAAATTTTGCTGTTTTTAGCTGATCGTGCCGAGCATTTTGATAAGGTTATAAGCAAGAATAAAGATAAGATAATTCTAAGCGACAGAGGATTTATCTCAGGCATGGCTTATGCGATGGCAAACGAAAACCGAGCCGTCAAGGCGTGTGATGAAAGCTATATGAAAAAGCTTCTTGAGTTTAACAAATTCGCCCTGCAAGGAAATCTGCCTGATAAGATAGTGTTTTTTGAAGCGGATTTAGAGCTTTTAAATTCTCGAGTTTTTTCTCGCGGGCTTGATCACATAGAAAGTCGCGGAGCGGAATATCTACTAAAGGTTCAAGAGTGCATGAAGCGCGTTTTAAACTCACTTGATATAAAATTTCTTACCATAAATGCAAGCGACGAAATGGGCAAAATAACAAATTTGATAAAGGAATTTATAGATGATTAGCGCATTAAGAGGTATGAAAGATCACCTGCCGCCAAGCGGGCAAACTTACGAATACGTTATCAAAATTTGCGAAGAGGTGGCTAAAAATTACGGGTATGAATTTGTATTAACGCCGCACCTTGAGCAAACCGCGCTTTTTAGAAGAAGTGTCGGAGAAAGTAGCGATATCGTAGGAAAAGAGATGTATCAGTTTATCGATAAAGGCGAAAATGACGTCTGTTTGCGACCCGAAGGAACTGCCGGAGTCGTGCGGGCTTTTATCGAAGCGAAATTCGATAAAGCGGGAGGTGTGAGAAGATACTTTTATCACGGCTCAATGTTTCGTTACGAGCGCCCGCAAAAGGGACGCTTAAGGGAGTTTCATCAGTTTGGCTGTGAGTGCTTTAACGAGCCAAGCGTCTATGAGGATGCGAGCATTATTTTGATGATAGATGAAATTTTTGCCAGACTAAACATAAAAACCGCTCTTAAGATAAATTCGCTAGGAGATAGCGAATGTATGCCGGCTTACCGCGAAAAGCTGGTTAAATTTTTAGACGAGCACGAAGCTGAAATTTGCGAGGATTGCAAAAGACGCAAACTTACAAATCCTATACGCGTGCTTGATTGCAAAGAGCAAAAATGCCAAACAATCTACAAAAACGCGCCTTTAATCATAGATAATTTAAACGATGAATGCAAAGAGGACTTTAAAAAGCTACAAGAAATTTTAACGACAAACGGAGTTCAATTCGAAGTAGATCCAAGGCTTGTGCGAGGGCTTGACTACTACTGCAAGACGGCTTTTGAGTTTATCAGCAACGAGATAGGAAGCCAAAGCGCGGTTGCAGGTGGCGGCAGATACGATAAGCTGGTTGAGTATCTTGGCGGCAAATCAAGCTACGGGGTCGGCTTTGCTATGGGAGTTGAGCGCATAATGGAAATTTTAAGCTCAAGAGAAAATAGCAGCGACAGAGAGGGAATTTACATCTGCGCACTTGATAAAGAAGGTCTTGATATCATCCATCAAGCGGGTATAAATTTAAGAAAAAAACACAAGACAAATATATCTTATGAGGCTAAAAATTTACAAAAACATCTTAAAAACGCTGATAGCCTAAATGCCGAAATTTTTCTTTGCATGGGTGAAAACGAGCTTAAAGAGGGTAAAATTTGGTATAAAAATCTAAAAAATAAAGCTGAAAAGACAATAAATTTAAATGAGCTTGAAGGAGTGCTAGGTGAATAACTACGGTTTAAATTTATGGGGTGATTCAAATTTTATCATCGAAAACGGCAAGGTATGCATAAACAACGGCTCAAAGCCCGCTATCATAGATATCGTAAAAGATATTAGAAGCGAAGGCTATAGAGGACCATTGCTACTTCGCTTCCCGCATCTAATCAAAAAACAAATTCAGCAAATTTATTCAAATTTCAAATCGGCGATTAAAGAATTTGACTACAAAGGCGACTTTAACGCCGTCTATCCGCTTAAAGTAAATCAATACCCTGGCTTTGTAAAAAACCTGGTTAAGCACGGCAAAAGCTACGGATACGGGCTTGAAGCGGGCTCTAAAGCGGAACTTTTACTTGTAATGGCTTACAATAACGAAAACGCTCCGATAACGGTAAACGGCTTTAAAGATAAAGAGATGATAAATATCGGTTTTATCGCTGCTGAAATGGGTCATAATATCACTCTTACGATAGAGGGATTAAACGAGCTTGAAGCTATCATAGCTACGGCAAAAGAGCGCTTTGCGCCAAAGCCAAACATCGGACTTCGTATCAGGCTTCATAGCTCGGGTTCGGGAATTTGGGCAAAGAGCGGCGGCATAAACTCTAAATTCGGACTAACCGCAACCGAGCTGATTGAAGCCGTAAATTTGCTAAAAGAGGCGAATTTGCTTGATTGCTTTAATATGATTCACTTTCATATCGGCTCTCAGATAACCGAAATCCATCCGCTTAAAAAGGCGCTAATAGAAGCGGGCAATATATACGCAGAACTACGAAAAATGGGAGCGAAAAACCTAAAAGCGATAAATTTAGGCGGAGGCCTAGCGATAGAATACTCACAGTTTAAGGAAAACTCAAGCCGTAACTATACCCTAAGCGAATACGCAAACGATGTCGTTTATCTGCTTAAAACCATAGCCAATCAAAAAAAGGAGCTTGAGCCTGATATATTTATAGAAAGCGGTCGCTTCGTAGCTGCCTCTCACGCAGTGCTCGTTGCGCCCGTGCTTGAGCTCTTTAGTCAAGACTACACCGAGGAAAAACTAGCGCTTAAAAAGAAAAATCCTCAGCTCATAACCGAGCTGGTTGATCTACTAAACACCATAAAACCGTCAAATGCGATGGAGTATCTGCACGATAGCATGGATCATATGGAAAGTATCCTTACGCTGTTTGATTTAGGATATGTTGATCTGGTTGACCGCTCAAACGCTGAAATTTTAACTCATCTCATCATTAAAAAAGCCGTTAAAATGCTTGGAACTAAGCAAAATAATCCCGAGCTTTTAAAACTTCAAGAAGAGGTTCAAGAAAGATACTTGATAAATTTCTCGCTCTTTCAGTCACTGCCTGATTTTTGGGGGCTTAAGCAAAATTTCCCCGTCATGCCGCTTGATAGGCTTGATATTCGCCCTACCCGCTCGGCTTCGCTTTGGGATATCACTTGCGATAGCGACGGCGAGATAGGCTTTGACGATGAATTTAATCCACTGTTTTTACACGATATCGACGTGGAAAAAGAGGAGTACTTCTTGGGATTTTTCATGGTAGGAGCATATCAGGAAGTGCTTGGAATGAAGCACAATCTCTTCACTCATCCTACCGAAGCGACGATAGATATAGACGAAAACGGCTATAAAGTGGCTCACCTGCTTGAAAGCCAATCAATCCTTGATATCATGGAAGATCTTGACTACGATATATACGAAATTCAAGACACTCTAAACGAACGAATCGAGAAATCAAAACTAGTAAATGAGACTCAAAAAAAGCAAATTTTAGGCGAGATGTATCTCTTTTTAAACGATAACGGTTATCTAAAAACCATATCTTAAATTTCACAAAAAGGAAAAACATGCTGTCAAATAGAGTTCAAGTATTAAGCGAATCGCTTACCATAGCTATCAGCTCACTTGCTAAAGAGATGAAAGCAAAAGGCGAAGATGTCGTCAGTTTTTCGGCGGGCGAGCCGGACTTTGACACTCCAAAAGCCATAAAAGACGCGGTCGTAAAAGCCCTTGATAAGGGATGTGGCAAATACACGGCGGTTCCCGGCTCTCCTGATGTCTTAAAAGCTATCGCTTCAAAGCTGGAGCGTGAAAACGGGCTAAAATACGAGACAAGCCAGATCATAACAAACGTAGGCGCCAAGCACTCGCTTTTTAACATCTTTCAAGCACTGATCGATGACGGCGACGAGGTTATAATCCCAAGCCCTTACTGGGTGAGCTATCCCGAGATGGTGAAATTTAGCGGCGGTGTGCCTGTTTATATAGATACTTGCGAAAAGAGCGGATTTAAGATAACACCTGAGCAACTAAAAGCGGCAATCACGCCAAAGAGCAAAATTTTAGTTCTAAATAGTCCTTGCAACCCGACAGGTGCGATATATAGCAGCAAAGAGCTGCTTGCTCTTGGCGAAGTTTTAAAAGATACCAAAATTCTCATAGCAAGCGATGAAATTTACGAAAAACTTAGCTACGACACTCCTTTTACCGCAGTTGCAAGCGTGAGTGAAGATATGTTTAAGCGCACCATTACCATAAACGGACTGAGCAAATGCGGAGCTATGCCCGGCTGGAGATTTGGCTATATGGCAAGCGTGATACCTGAGCTAAACGCCGCAGTTAAGAGGCTTCAAAGTCAAAGCACAAGCAACATAAGCTCGATCGTCCAAGAAGGAGCGATAGCAGGACTTTCAGGAAAAGCCGATGAAGATATGGCTATGATGAGAGCGGAATTTATCAAGCGCAGAGATAAAGCGTGCGAGATGATAAACTCCATAAACGGACTTAGCGTGCTTAAGCCCGAAGGTGCGTTTTATCTATTTGTAAATTGCTCTAAGGTTGAGCCTGATTCTATGAAATTTTGCCGCCGCTTACTTGAAGAAGCCAAGGTAGCTTGCG
>NZ_JBJJXH010000009.1:0-91140 GCF_045504005.1 Campylobacter canis
CTTGCCGTCATTATCTTTATCTTCGTTAAATGTAATTACTGCAGCTTTAGGAGCTTCTGGTTGAGGATTGATAGGGTCTATAGCACCTTTTTCTATAGTAAGGTCGTCTGTGGATTTAGGACTCTCTAGATTAGTATTAGGATCTTTTACGAATACTTCGGCATTTAGCTTATCACCCTCTTTTATAGGTAGTTCTTTAATTGGATAACCGTTATCTAGTATATCTTGAGTAATAGGAACCTCTAAGTCTTTAACTAAAGGCGTTCCGTTTTGATCAACGATATTTATTACTAGCACGTCTCCTATCTTGCCACCGTCAGGTAGTTTAACTTCGGCTGTAGTAGTATTAGGATTTTCTTTATTCTCGTTGCCGTCTAGCTTGCCGTCATTATCTTTATCTTCGTTAAATGTAATTACTGCAGCTTTAGGAGCTTCTGGTTGAGGATTGATAGGGTTGTCCGGTGATCCGTCTTGCTCTCTAGATGAATTTGCAGGAAGAACATCAAAGGTTCTTAAATTATCTATTGTGTTATCTAGATCAGGAAATCCTTCAAAAACATTACTAATACTTCCTGATTTAGTAAATAACTCCTGAGTCAAACTTGCTCCAACGGCCAACAAGCCAGCATCGCCTCCAGCAGCAGTCTCCTCAAGAGTATTTAGTCCTTGTCCTTCAAGGATAGCTCTTTGAAGATCATTAATATCAGCAAGTACATTGCTATTAGAGCCTGAGTCTATTAAAGTTTCGTTCAAAGAGATCTCATCATTGCCCAATAATGTAATTTCTTTGCCGTCAAGTGTTGATATGACAGCCTTTGAGTCACCAGTTAAAGTAACAACTGTTTCTCCCACAAAAACCGTATCGCCCACATTTAAATTTCTCTCATTGCCTTGAGCATCTCTTGCGACAACTTGACCGGATAGCTGCTTTATAATTCCTAGTGTAGTAGCCATATTTATAATCCTTTTTGAATAAATTTTAAAAGGATTATACCTAAAATGACTTATAAGAAATATTGTACTTTGGTACAATAAAACAAATATTTTAAATAGCTTGGATTGGATATACAACAAGAAAGGCTCCAAAAAACATTAAGAACCAAATAATCTAATTTATAGAGATGCTAAAATTTATAACGATATTTCAAATTATAAAACGCATATTAGTGCTAAATTTATTACAATGTTAAATCTTATTTTAAACAAATACAAATTCTAAAGCGCAAAGAAATATGAAAATTAAATATTTGCTTAAAGCAACAATACAAATACTCAATAAAAATCATACCTTATTGAATACAGTTGCAATGTTTTTTAAATTAAAATTAAAGTATTTTTCTATTAAAGATAAAAGCGAGGAGTTGCCTCCCCGCTAAAATCAACTAAGCGTTTAGAATTTTTGGTTTAGAGAATGCTCTAATAGGTCTGATTGCGCCTTTGTACTTCTCAACTTGAACTAGGTTCGTATGAGCGACGTTGCTTTGAGCAAGCTTGCTTGTGCCTTTATCTTTTGTAAGCACGTTTACGCAACCGTGTTGGCAAAGGCTCTTCTTGCCCCAAACCTCAGGATCATACCAAGCTCCTTCGCAGATAATGATAACATCGTCTTGCGCTATATCACTTACGATTGCGCCCGCTAGAATTTCGCCGCGATCGTTAAATACTCTTACAATATCGCCGTCTTTAATACCTCTTTTTTCAGCTGCACTTTTACTTATATACATCGGCTCTCTACCGTTTACGGATGTATAATGTCTAACAACCGAGTTGTTTAGCTGCGAGTGAAGGCGGAAGCGTGAGTGCGGGGTGTTAAGAGCTAAAGGATATTTTTTAGCTATTTTTTCGTTTCCTAGCCACTCAAACGGCTCAAACCAAGCAGGGTGTCCCATGCAGTCATCATATCCCATTTTCGCGATAACAGGTGAGTAAATTTCGATCTTGCCCGATGGGGTTCCGAGTCTAAATTTGTTTGGATTTTCTCTAAAGTTTGCAAATCTGGTGAAATATTTTTTCTCGTCGTCTTTTTTATCAAATTTGACGTAGCCCTTCTCCCAGAACTCATCAAAGCTAGGCATCTTGTCATATCCAAGGCCTTTTGCTTGACTCATCGCGTCGGCATAAATTTCTTTCACCCATTCCATCTCGGTTTTGCCCTCGGTAAAGACCTCTTCCATGCCCCAGCGTTTGCAAATTCCTTTGCAAATTTCAAAGTCTGTTCTTGATTCGCCGGCAGGCTCAACAGCTTTTTTGATAGCAAATAGATACTCGCCCGTGCCGTTGCTTTGGTCTATATCGTTTCTCTCTGGCTCGATCGCCACCGGGAAAACAATATCTGACATCTTAGCCCCACCTGTCCAGTAAGGCTCTGCGGTGATAACAGTGTCAAATTTCTTCCACGCTTCAACCATACGGTTAATTTCCTGATGTCTTGTAAAGATCGATCCGCTCGCGCTAAACGCAACTCTCATGTGAGGAAGTTTCCATTTTGTTCCGTTTCTCTCCATCTCCATGCCTGGATTTAAAAGAGCGTCTGTCATACGGCTGTTTGGCATGATGTAGTTTTTATTTTTTACCCATGGGCTATCGGCTTTAGTGTATTTTTCGCTTGGGAATGAGCTTAGACCCTTAAGAACAGGAGCTATGTAAGTCTCATCACTTGTCTTATGTCCTTGGTCGCATGCCATAAATCCGCAACCCTCTTTTCCGATATGTCCAAGCATCGAAGCTAGAGTGATAAGCGCCCAGTAAGACTGCTCGCCGTGATCTTGTCTTTGGATAGCAAAGCCGCTTAGGATGATTGATTCGTTTTTAGCTAAAGATACGCAAAGCTCTTCTAGCTTTTTAACAGGAACGCGTGAAATTTTGCTTGCCCAAGCAAGATCTTTTACTACGCCGTCGGTTGTTCCCATGAAGTAATCTTTAAATTTATTAAAGCCGACTGTGTATTTTTTGATAAATTCCGCGTCATACAGGTTGTTTGTGTATAGATAGTGGCACATGCCTATCATCATCGCTGTATCAGTACCAGGAACTACGCCGATGAAGTCTGAGTTTAGATATCTGATAGTGTTGTTTTTGTATGTATCTACGGCGTAAATTTTCTTAGCACCGCTTGCGTTTGCCTCTTTTAGGGCTGTATAGTAGCGGTATGTCTCGTGTGTCGGAACGCCTACACCGATCTCGTTTGTAACAAGCGGATCGGTTCCCCAGAATACTAGAGTTTTAGCTGATTTTAGTATGGCTTCCCAGCGAGTTGGAGCTTCGTTTGGCTCGATAGTACCGATAACGTGAGGCATTACGACGTGGCCTGCACCGTAAGAGTAGTTGCCGTCTTCTGAAACAAATCCGCCAAGGATCGTTAGCATCCTTCTAGCTGTGGCTCTACCCCAGCTTACCTTACCGCTACCGCCCCACCAGTAGCACTCTCCGTAAATACTCTCAGGACCGTATTTATCGAAATTTTCTTTTAAAGCTTTTGCGGCAAGATCAAGAGCCGTATCCCAGTCAACTCTTACAAATTCCTCTTCGCCTCTAAGTTCAGGCTTATTTGGACCCTTTTTCTCAAGATAGCTCTTTCTCACTCAAGGATAAAGCACGCGGCTTTCGTTTTGGATAGCATCAGGGATCGCGTTATTTAAAGTAGTTGGAAATCTATCGCCCTCAAATGGCTCTATGCTTGTTATTTTACCGCTTACTACGTTTGCGTAAAATGGTCCGAATCTATTTGCGCAAAACACTTTTCTTTGATCAAAAAGCGTTTTTGAGGCATTTGCCATGCTATTTGCCTGAAGGCTTACGCCGGCTAAAGCGCTCAGTTTTAAAAAACTTCTTCTCTTCATATTTTCTCCCTTTTAAGAAATTTGTGGTTGTTTAATTATCTAAATTTAAAATTTGACCGTTATTGAACATCTTTTGCATTGTGCTGCAAATATTTTATAATCGCACTCTTATCGGCATCTTCAAGACCGACAAAGCCCGAGCTTATCATACTTTCTATTTGAGATGGCCATTGATTGACAGTATAAGAATTTGGTTCGTGCAAGATATGGCACGCAGAGCAGCTTTGCTCAAATAAATTTTTGGCATTGTTGTAAAGCGGCTCAGGATCGGTAGTTAAATTTTCGCTTGAGATCTCAAATTTAAACTCGGCCTTAAGCCAAACTTCACCGTAGTCATCCTCTGTCTTTTCTAAAATTTTGACATAAGGGTTACTGCTGCCTTCATAGCTTGCATTTCCCACATATGTCTCAAATACTACGAATTCTTCTCCAAGTGCGGGGCTTTTAACAAGCTTTTCCTGATAGCCCTCTTGAACAAAACCGGTTACTGAAACCTCGGTCTTATCGCCGTTTGCCTTTATAATCTCAACAGGCGTTAATATCCTAGCAAAGCCTATATGCTTGCCGTCTTTGGCGATCTCTTCGCTGTTTTTAACATAGGCCGTTTGAGCAAATAAACAGCCGCTTAAAATCGCCGAAAGTAAAAATGCTTTTTTCATACCGATAAGCTCCTTTAAATTTAATTATCAACTTGACTTAAAATCAAGCTTTTTTCATAATAGTCGATATAAGCTTAATGGCTTGTTAAAAGAAGTATTAATTTTTGAGTTAAACCTTAAATAAAAAATTAAATATTCTATGAAAGTATATTTAATTATATTGTTTTAAAATACGCTATTTTTGACCTATTTTCATTATTTTTGTGCAAATTTAAGTCTTAAGATTTACATATCAAATTTTAAATTTTTATTCTATAAATGTGTAAAATAGTAACAGTTAATGTAGCTTAAATTTTATTAAGATTTATTATAAATTATAAAATAGCTAATTAGATAATATTATATTATGATTATTTTCACAAGCAGAATAGATCAATAAATTTACAACATAAACAACCATAAAGTAAAATTTACATCCACTAAAGTTTCATACTGCTACAAAAATATCTTACAGTGCCATTTACGGTTTTAGTAAATTTCTATCTTTTAGTTCATTGATTTACTCAACTATATTTTACATATTAAGCACATAATAGACACACCTATACTTGCGTCAAGTAGCCTGAACCTAAAACTGCACCTTATAAGGTTTATCGACTAATAATCCCTCTTTCCTCATCTTTTCTCTATCTATATTATGAAATTTAATAGTAGGAAATACGGTTTGTATATGTCCCCTAAATTCATTCTTTATCATATCTAAGACCTGTTGATTTGATTTATCATCACCCTTGAATAGATCTTTATTGCGAATGTTATAGCTATATTCATAGTATATGACGATCAGACCGGGTTTTCCGTCAGCTTGATATATACTACAATATGTTTCATACTCCTCAGTCCAAATTGCACCCCACATATCTTTTTTGTCTATTTCATAGTAATTAAAGGGAGTGCTAGCATGAAAGCTTCTACACTTTACTCCGTCTATATAATCAAGATACCCCTCTTTATATGTTCTTGCGTATTTTTTATTGTAATACTTCTGATTAGGATTTGTCTTTGCACTCTTTTCAAATGCGTCGATATTTTCTTTTTTAAGATACTCTTCAGCTTCAAATGTATTAAGACTATCGGTCTTAATCCTGATAAATGCAACCATAACATCCTGAATTCCCCATCTTAAATGCAAAATATTAGCAAGGCTTCCAGAAGACCCTTGTGGTCTTATATTGGTTTTAAGAGGTCCCATTAAAGAAAACAGCCTATCCTTAGAATAAATTCTAGCCATATCATCCATATATATCAGCTTAACTTCATCCGACGAATCATATACAACAAAACATCCTGTAAACAAAAAACCAAAGATTATAAGTATCGCTACTCTCCTAAATAACCACATCTTACATCTCCTTCAGTTGTTTTTTCATAATGTTGGCATATATACAAGCTATGCGGTGAATCGTCTGTAAGTAATTTAACCGCATTTTTTAGATTTACCCTATCTAAAATATCTTTACACTATCCTTCTAACATTAATCACTCTTTATTATTTTAATTCTAAATCAATTTAATCCAATAATGGCTTAAATTTTGCTACATAAATTTATAATTTGCTACATTTTTTAAGCTAATTTTAATAAAATGAGATTGTAAAATGAAAATTTCAAAATGTCGTATTTGGAGATTTTGGTGTCAAGAGAGAGACTTGAACTCTCGACCTCCGGCTTATGAGACCAGCGCTCTAACCAGCTGAGCTACCTTGACACATATAGAAGAATTGCGAATTATATTACACCGTTGCTTATATATAGATAAATTTACAAGACCACACTTTGATATAAAACAAGAAGTCAAAATTTGCCCTTGGTTTCTAAAAAAACAACTATAGTATTTTAAGTCTATATTAGCCACACGATTTAAGCAAAATACAGCTATTTTATTTAAATACATTTTAAATTTATAAATTTTTTGCTAAAATCACATTTTCAAATAGACAGGTGTCCGAGTGGTTGAAGGAGCACGCCTGGAACGCGTGTAAGGTTAATAGCCTTCGTGGGTTCAAATCCCATCCTGTCTGCCATTATTTTTAAGCATCCACAAAACAACAAATTCCCGACTTTTAAAGTCAAAAAATGACAAAATAACACTAACTCTAAAATATCTCACAATTAATATAATTACTCTTGATTGAGTTACAAACAACTTAAACAAATCAAATTTTATAACTAAAAACTAATAATATATGCTATTTTATAATTATTATAAAACTTCTGTTTATTAAATATTTAATTTTTTATAAGAAAAAATTTACTAAAATCAAAAATCAGCTTTATTGATAAAGCGAGTTACATAATCAAAACTCATAAAGGCACTCGGATGTTTTTTAAAAGCAAAAACATAAAAGAAAATCAAATTTTACAAGATAAAATTAACAAATTAGAGATTAAAAATAACAAACTAACAAGCGAGATTAACGCCCTAAAAGAGCAAATTTTAATGGCAAAAACGACTAATAAAAATTTGCTAGCTAAAACAATGATTCAGGGTACAAAAACAAGCATGTTATCTATCCAAAAAGATATCGACGAGCTTACTCGCATCAAGGATATTTCAAAAAACAATGTAAAAAATACCCAACTAATTGACAAGCTGCAAGCAGATTCGACTAATATAATAAACTCGATTTCACATATAGCCGAGTCTTCAAACAGATCTCGAGCAACAGCCGAGGCTCTTCATAAAAGTGTCGATGAGATCACAAATGTTATAAATTTGATTAAAGATATCTCGGATCAGACGAATTTGCTGGCTCTAAATGCCGCCATAGAAGCAGCTCGTGCAGGAGAGCATGGACGAGGATTTGCGGTAGTTGCCGATGAAGTAAGAAAGCTTGCCGAACGCACTCAAAAGGCTACGGCAGAAGTTGAAATGAACGTAAATTTGCTTAAGCAAAATGCAAATGATATGTTTACTCAGAGCGAAGAAGTGGAAAAAATTTCACTTGACTCAAACGAGAGTATATACCGCTTTCAAGGCTCCTTTGGCGAGCTTAAAGAGGAGTTAAACAAAATTCAAAAAGAAACTGAAAATTTGTATTACGAGCTTTTTATCGCACTGGCAAAGACCGATCACGTCGTGTTTAAAGTAAACGGCTATGAGAAAATTTCAAAACGAGATCAAGAAAAAATGAGCGATCATCATAGCTGCAGACTTGGCAAATGGTATCAAGGCGACGGCAAGGAAATTTTTGGCTCAAGCGAGATATTTAAGCAGCTTGATAAGCCTCACTCCAAAGTTCATAAGCTCATCAACGATTCGTTAGCTATAGATAGCGACGAGAGTCTGATCGCACAAAATTTCCAAAAAGCAGAAGAAGCATCGCAAACTCTATTTAGCTTATTTGATAAAATGCTTAAAGAGAGGCTTCATCAGCTTAATTGATTTACGCTTGCCAAACCCGCACGGCATGAAAGCGAATTCGTAAATTTAACTCCAAAAAAACTACAATCAATTTACACTTAAAATTTTAGGTAAAGGATGAGCTATGCCAAGACCTACCACAAAAGACGATCTGATCTCGCTTGCGAATGGAAATTTTATTAAGCTTTTTGATCTTATCGAATCTATGAGCGCAGAAGAGCAGGAGATGAAATTTAACTTTGAAGATAGAGATAAAAATACATCTTTACGAGTGGCATGTTTTGCTTTTAAATTTCATCAGATCAAATCAAAATTCAAAAGAGATAAAGCCGTTTTTACCGCATCCTTACAACTGAAGAACATATCCGAAGATGAATATAAAATTTGGCAAAAACACCAAAACACACCACTTGATACAGCTAAAATTTTGCTAAAAAATAGCCACAAAGAGGCTATGAAAGCAGTTGATAAATTCAGCGATGAAGAGCTTTTACTAAAGGCAAATTTGCCTATACTCTTGGCTCTACGCTTGGAAGTTACTGTATATCAGCCACCTCTTCACACTATGATTGGGCAATAAAGAAGATAAAAAAGCACAAAAAGAGTTTTAAGAAGCTATAAGTACAAAGCCAGGCAAATCAACTTATACAAACATCAAAAACAAAAACACGCCTAAAATAAGTCTATAAACAACAAAAGGAAGCATACTCATCTTAGAGATAATCACCATAAACAATTTCACGCACAGATAAGCACTTACTGCACTTACAGCCATCGCTATAGCAAGATCTCCCCAAGCGACCGCCTCTTTAAGTCTTACAAGCTTAACCGCTTCAAGTCCGCCCGCAAGCAAGATAACAGGTATAGACATAAGAAAAGAGAAATTTGCACTTCCTGTTCTGCTAAATCCTAAAAATAGCGCCGCGCTCATAGTAATGCCCGAGCGAGAAACACCCGGAATAAGAGCTAAAATTTGAGCCGCACCGATGATAAGAGCAAGTTTAATCGTCATATCATATTCGCTTTTTAAGCCGTGATTTTTATCTGCAAAATAAAGCACGACACCAAAAAATATAGTCGTAAATGCTATGACAATGCCGCTTCTTGCGTAATTTTCGATAAAATCATTCAAGAGTAAGCCCGCAAGCCCCACAGGGATCGTCGCAAATCCGACCGACCAGACAAGCGCACTATCGCCAACTTTTTTGCGCTCCTTAATAGAAGCAAAAAAGTCGCTTAAAAGCGACAATATCCTATCTTTGAAATAAAACAAAATCGCCGCAAGAGTGCCTACATGCACCGCCACGTCAAAGGCAAGCCCCTGATCGCTCCAGCCTAGCAGTTTTGGTACCAGCACGAGGTGAGCGGAGCTTGATATGGGCAAAAACTCGCTTATGCCTTGAATGAGTGCAAGCAAGATGATATGTGAAATTTCCATTAAAGGCCTCTCTTTTCTAAAATTTCACCGAATACTTTAGCTTCAAATTTCACTTAACGGCTTGCATAGCAAATTTACAAAGCTTTTCAGGGTTAAATCCAAAATGCTCAAACAGCATTTCAGCCTTGCCGCTTTCGCCAAAAGTTTGCATTCCATACACAATATCGGCGAACTTATACCACTCCATCGCGGTTGCAGCTTCAACGGCTATGATTTTGGTGTTTGGATCTAAAATTTTATCCACATACTCTTTAGGCTGCTTGCAAAGCAGATCAAAACAAGGCGCAGAAACTACGTTTGCACTTACGCCGTTTTCTTTGAGTAAATTTGCAGCTTTTACACACAAGCTCACTTCGCTACCGCTTGATACAAATGTGATTTTGGCATTTGGCTCTGATTTAAGAAGATAAGCTCCGTTTTCAACGCTACCGAATTCTCCGCTTTGCAGAGGATCAAGTCCCTGACGAGAACACACAAACGCGCAAGGAGCGCTTAAATTTAAAGCGACTTGCCAGCATTTGGCATTTTCATTACCATCGGCAGGACGGAATGTGTAAAAATTCGGCATAGCTCTAAACTGACTTAGTTGCTCTATAGGCTGATGAGTAGGTCCGTCTTCGCCCACGCCGATACTATCGTGAGTGAAAACAAAAAAGTGTTTAATGCCCATAAGTGCGGCTATCCTAGCACTTGGCTTGAGATAGTCGCTAAATATAAAAAATGTCGCCGAAAACGGCAAAAATAGTCCGTATCTGGCAAAGGCGTTATTTATCGCAGCCATTGCATGCTCGCGAATTCCGTAGTGGATATTGCGACCGTTTGGAAAATCGCCCATGCCTTTTAATTCGGTCTTGTTTGAAGGTGCTAAATCAGCGCTTCCGCCGATAAATCCCGGCAAGACTTTGGCGATCTCGTTCATGATTACGCCGTTGCTATCCCTTGTGGCTACTTTTTTATCGGTAAAATCAGGGAAATTTATCTTTGAAAAATCAGGATTTAAAAGCGAATTTAAAATTTTCTTGCTATCCGCGCTTAATTTTTCTATCTGTTTATTCCATAAAGCCTCTGCCAAATCGCCTTTTTCCACAGCGGCTCTAAATCTAAAAAGCACGTCTTCATCTATGGCAAATTTTGCCTCTGGGTCAAATCCCGCAGCCGTTTTTGCCGCCTTGATCACATCTTCACCAAGCGGTGCGCCGTGGCTATGATGACTTCCTTCAAGCTCGCCCGCACCCTTTGCGATGCGAGTGTTTGCGATAATGAGATAAGGACACTCCTTCTCCTTTGCCTGCTCGAGCGCGAACTCTATCTCATCATAATCATGCCCGTTGATACGGGCCACGTCCCAGCCTTGGGCTTCAAAGCGCGCCTTTACGTCCTCGCTCCATGCTATAGAAGTGTCGCCTTCGATAGTTATGTTGTTTGAGTCGTAAATCACGACTAAATTATCAAGCTTTAAATTTCCGGCTATCGCACACGCTTCATAGCTTATGCCCTCTTGCAAATCCCCGTCACCGCAAAGACAATACACCTTATGATTTATTACCTCGTTATCAGGCAAATTTAGCAAATTCGCAGCATATTTTGCAGCCATAGCAAACCCAACCGCATTAGCGATCCCTTGTCCAAGAGGGCCGGTTGCCACTTCAACGCCTTTTGTGTGAATTTCAGGGTGTCCCGGCGTAAGAGAGCCGAGCTGACGGAAATTTTTAAGCTCGTCAAGGCTTAGATCATATCCGCTTAGATGTAAAAAGCTATAAACCAAACTGCTTGCATGCCCACCGCTAAAAACAAGCCTATCGCGATTAAGCCAGTTTGGATTTTTTGGATTGTGATTTAAAAATTTCATAAGCACGACCATGATATCCGCTAGCCCCATCGGCGCTCCCGGGTGGCCGCTATTTGCCTTTTGAACCATATCCGCACATAAAAATCTTATAGTGTCCGCTTGTTTTTTTAACATCTTAATTCCCTTCTTAAAATTAACGCAAATGCTTATCTATCAAATTTAAGATCATCTCGCCCAATTTAGGCTCAAATTCCCTTAAATCGTCTTGAATTTTATCTATCATTTTGTTTTTTGTCTCTATGGCTTCTTTGATGCCGAGTAAATTTGTAAATGAGTTTTTCATGCCGTCATTTCCGGTAGGCTTGCCCGCTTCATTTGCACTCGTAGTGGCATCGATGATATCATCTTGAATTTGAAATGCAAGACCTAGGTCAAGTCCGATTTGATAAATTTTCTCGCACACCTCATCACTCATCTGAGCTATTACGCAGCCTGCTTTTAAGCTAGCGGCGATTAGCTTTGCGGTTTTATGGATATGCAAGAAAGTAAGCTCCTCTAAATTTAGCAGCCTGTCCGCCACTTTAAATTTCTCTCTCACGGCTTTTGCTTTTTGGCTCATTTCAAAAAAGCAATCAATCGCCTGCCCCAAAACCATGCCCGATACGCCTGCGTTTAGCGATAAAATTTCAACGCATTTTAAAGCTGTTTTAGGATCTAAATTCGCCTTTGAAATTTGATAAAAGGCGTGAGTATTTAAGCCGTCTCCAACCAAAATCGCCGTTACGTCGTCGTATTTAACATGCAATGTAGGCTTTCCGCGTCTAAGGTCTGAATCATCCATCAAAGGCAGATCATCATGCACAAGCGAATATGTATGCATAAGCTCAAATCCCAAAGCCACGTCAAATGCGCTCTTTAGCATCTCAGGCTTTAGTGCATTTACTACGCCAAGCACAAGCATAGCTCGAAAATGCTTGCCTCCCGCAAGAAGCATATATTTTAAAGCTTCATCGAAATTTGGATGAAAACTAGGTGCACTTGGCAAATTTTCTCGTAAAAAAGACTTAAATTCCTCTAGTAAATTTTCGCTTCTCATCATCTTGCTTTATAGAAAAAATCAAATCCGTTTCGCCTAAACAGCAAGATATGCTCGGCGCTGTTTTTTGATGTTAGCTTGATGGCGTCGTTGCGATTTTTCACTTGATTTTTACCAACTTGTATCAGCTTATCGCCTGTTTTGATGCCGAAATTTGCGGCTTTTGAGCCTTCATCTACCTTCTTAACGTTTAGCTGTCCGTCAAGAGTTATGCCTTGCGTTTTGAAAAAATCATTAGTCGTATTTGCCTGCTTTATCTCTTTTGTCTCTTGGCTCTTAACATCAGGCTTCATCTCATCTTTGGATTTTTTATCTTTTGCACCAACCGAGTCCGAAACGGCTATGTTAAATCTTTCGACAACTCCGTCGCGCATAATCTCAAAAGTTAAAATTTCGCTCTTTTTAGCAAATAAAATTCTCTCATTTAGCTCTCTTAGGGTTTTAAATTTCTCTTTATTTATAGATAAAATTTCATCTTTTGTCATGAGAGCTTGACCTCTCCCGAGCTGCTCTACGCTTTTTACGTAAAATTTGCCGTCCATTGCCTCGAAGATAGCCCCGACATCGCCGTAATAAACATCTGGATAAGCTATAAAGTGTCTTAAGTATCTATTCGGGACAAATTTGTTTCCGCCCACGCTAATGCCTCTTAGGTTGCAGCATGCCGATAGCACGGCTGTAGTATCATTTACGTCAAAAGTAAGCGTATCAAGCTCGCCAAGCCTTTCTCCAAGAGATTTGACGTGCCCGTAAACGGTTGAGTTGATATCCTTTGTAACACTCACCCAATCGCTTTTTTTAGTTCTATTATCCTCGCTCATCTTGATAGGATCAAGGCTCACATCCGAAGCGACCAGATAAAGCCCTAAAAAAGGATCAAATTTTATGTAGTTTCTAAGCGGCATCTCATCTTTTTTTACAACCGCGATTAGATTGGGGCTAAGTGCGATGCCTTCATGACCTGCGACATTTACTATACTTGGGAGGTTTTTTTCGTAGCAGGCGTTAAAATCATCTTGAGTCGGGCGCGGTGCGCTAAAAGCCAATGCACATAAAGATATGAGAAATAAAATTTTTCTCATTTGCCGTCCATTCCCGCAAATCCGCCAAGCATCTTTGCGGCAAGATGCCTTTTATCATCCTCGACCATTTTCATCACGTCATTTACCGCGCTAATCAGTAAAATCTGCAAACTCTCCTTATCTTCAAGCAAACTATCGTCTATCGTGATGTCAAGCAGTTCGCCCTTGCCGTTTGCTTTGACGCTGATAAGTCCGCCACCGCTTTTTACGCTAAATTCTCTGCTTGAAGTCTCATTTTCAAGCTCGCGCGCCTTTTTTTGAACCTCTTCAAGCATATGGTTCATTTTCGATAAATCAAGTCCTTCAAACATAAAAAATCCTTTTCAATTTTGCTTGATTATAACAAATTTGAGCTTATATAATTTTTTCAAACAGCTTGCAAGCTAAGCGTAAAATCAAAATTTATGAGCTTTTTAAGCGGAATAAAAAATAAAATTTTAAGCAAATTTGTTTAATCAAACTATCTCGTTTTTTTCATTTACATGAACTATCGTGGGCTCAAATTTTTTAGCTTTTTTAAATTTCATAGTTGCGTAAGCTACGATTATAACTACATCACCGATACAAACTTTTCTTGCAGCAGCGCCGTTTAAGCAAATTTCGCCTTTTTTATCGCCTTTTATGGCATATGTGGAAAATCTCTCGCCGTTATTTACGTTTAGAATTTCGACCTTTTGAAATTCCGTTAAATTTGCAGCATTTATAAGCTCTTCATCGATGGTTATAGAGCCTACATAGTTTAAATTCGCATCCGTTACAACGGCTCTGTGGATTTTACTTGCTAAAACTTCTACTCTCAAAAACACTCCTTATTTATCTCGCGCTAAAAATTAGGTCAAATTTCGCAGGCAATTATCTATCTTTTCTTCCTAAAAATTCCAAAACGACCTCCTTATCGCTAAAAGGATATTTAACCCCTTTTATCTCCTGATAAGGCTCGTCTCCTTTGCCTAAAATCACTAAAATTTGCCCTTCTTTTAGGCTTTTTAGCCCGATTTCAATCGCTTTTTTGCGATCAGGCTCGCGGATAACGGTATCGTTCATTTGCATGCCGTTATATATCTGCTGGATGATTGACATCGGCTCTTCGCTTCTTGGATTATCGCTTGTTACTATGCAAAGCTTTGCAAAATGCTGCACGATAGAGCCCATCTTAGGGCGCTTGGTGTTATCCCTATCGCCTCCAGCTCCAAAAACGACAACTTGCTCATAGTGGCAAAGCGCGCTTAAAACTTTCTCGATCCCATCGGGCGTATGAGCAAAATCAACGATGACAAGAGGATCTTGGCTAACAACCTCCATCCTACCCTCAACGCCGCCAAAATTACTAACCGCAGATGAAATCTCCTCGCAACTCTTATCCGTCAAGCTAGCAACGCAAGCGGTGGCGGCGATAAGGTTATAGAGGTTAAATTCGCCCTGCAAATTCGAAGCTATCTCAAGATCGCCTTTTGGGGTTTTAATAATGGCGTTTATGCCGTTTTTTAGCCCGTAAGCGATAGGCGAAAATGACGCATGTTTTCTAAGAGAGTAAGTAAGCGCATTTTTAGCGTTAAATTTCAAATTTCCGTCGTCTATGTTTATGATTTTTAAGCTGTCATCTTCAAAAAAGCTGCTCTTAACGCGTGCATACTCTTCAAATGTTTTGTGATAATCAAGATGATCTTGGGTTAAGTTCGTAAAAATTTTAGCTTCAAATTTAAGCTCCTCTATGCGATTTTGATCTATCGCGTGAGAGCTTACCTCCATCACGAAATACTCACATTTTTGCTCACTGGCGGATTTTAAATAACTAAGCGTGCGTAAAATTTCGCTTGTTGTAAGCGCCTTTTGATCTATTCGCTCATCATCTATAAAAGCTCCGCGGGTTCCGCAAAGTCCGCACTTATAACCCAAGTCAAGCAAGATAGAATAAATCGCCGCAGCCGTTGTCGTCTTGCCGTTTGTGCCTGTTATGCCTATTATCTTGATATTTTCATCTATATTTAAGAGCTTTTTACACTCCTTTAGGCTGATGATTTTAGCGCCTTTATCTATAGCGTTTTGAGTAAATTTCGAGTTTGTGTGAGTTTGGACAAACAAACACCCCTCTTCGCATTCGTTTGAATTGTCCGTGATAAATGAATTTTCAATGTAAATTTTCACTTTTGCGCCTTTTGTTTATCTCGCAAATCAAAGAGTTTAACCTCTCGTCGCCCGCAAATAACACAGCCGCGCTTTCAAGGTAGTTTAATCCCATCTCTATAAAATCATTTTTAATTAAATTTTCTAAAAAGTCCAAAAAATCATCGCGATTGTTTATCATAACTCGAGTTGAGAACATTATATCTTCAAAAACGCTTTTGAAATTTCCCTCTTTTTTAACCGCATCCATAAAATCATCATAACTTATGGCGTTTTGAGCTTCAAGCTCGTCTTTTTCGTCAAATTTAGACTCCAAAGTGGCTAAAATTTCGTCCAAATCCTCAGCACTCATGCCGACTTTTTCTTTAACTTTAAAAATTTCAAACAGCATCATGGCTTCATCGTGTCTGGTTTTAGCAAGCGAGCAAATCATGATAAAAAACAAAAGCCTTTTATCCTTTTTTTTATCGTAAGCCAAAGAAAAATAATTTATAGCCTCGTCAAAGCTACCTTTATAAAAGGCCTTGATACCAAGTTTTTTATAATCAATCAATCTAATCTTACCTCTTCTCCGATAGGGATATTTATCACCTCAAGTTCAGGGTGAATATCCATTCTAAGCTGTCTTTCGATACCGTATTTAAGAGTAGTTCCGCTGGCTGCACAACCGTGGCAGTGTCCCGTTAAGCGAACATAAACTTTGCCGTTTTTTATACCTAAAAGCTCCATGCCGCCGCCGTCTCGCTCAAGCATAGGCATTACCTTTTGCAAGCTTGCGCTAACAGGTTTTAAAAGCTCTTCATCTGTAAATGGAATCATCTCTTACCCTTTGTTTTTGTTTGAATTATACACCTACTTTGGCAAAATAAATTTTAAATTTTGGAAGTTTCGGGAGTTTTTAAGGTTTAAGGGCGAATCCGCCCTTAAAATTTTAGTTTAGCAGAAGTGATTTTATGTCTATTTTTTGCTCTATCATCTTGCTTTCAAGCATAAATTCCTGAGTAGCTTCAAGCGCTTTTATATCTTCAGCCGTGATCTTTGAGCTAAAATCATACTGAGGATACATGCTTTTAACGGCCTCTATGCTAAGTCCGGTCTCCTCGGCGGTAAATTTAAGCGCCTCTTCTTCGTTTGCTTTTATAAAATCTAAAATTTCATCTTGAGTCTTTTTAAATTTTTCAACTAAATCTTTGTGCTTCTTATAAAACTCTCCGCTTGTCGCAGTTACTATCACGGGGCTTATCACGCCTTTGCCCGTAGTTACGATATGAAGTCCCGATTTTTGTGCGTTATAGGCGGCAGGTCCCGCTAAAAGCGCCATATCAACGCTTCCGTTTTCAAGTGCGGCTTGCGCAGGCGGGATACCCATGGATATAAACTCAACGTCGTTTATGCTAAGTCCTCCAAGCGCAAGGTATCTAACTAAAAGCTCGTTTAATATCGTGCCTTTTGGCCCTGCGATCTTTTTGCCTTTTAGATCTTTTGGCGATTTTATGCTTTTATCTTTTGCAAATATCACAAAAGCTTCAGGCGCTCTTGAATACGCGCTTATGATCTTGATATCAGCCTTGTTTGCAGCCGCTAAAATAACCGAAGTGCCGCCCACGCAGTTAAGAAACTGAAGCGAATTTGACGCAAGCGCTTGAGTCTGCTTGGCTCCTGAGGTTATCTCAAAGTATTCAACCGGCACGCCAAATGATTTGGCGTAAAAGCCTTTGAATTTATCGACGATTGACGGGACGTTTAGCGGCGATTTGACGTAAGTTATGCCGATTTTGTCTAAGCCTTCTTTAGCGTTTGCAATAGAGCAAAGCAAAGAAAACGCACATAAAATTTTAAAAATTTTTCTCATCTTTTCTCCTTTTTGATATTTCAAAATAAAATTATATAAAAACTTAACTTTATCTTGGTTTTAATTATCAATTACTATAATACTTTTTGCGAATTTCAAATCATTCAAAGGAGTAAAGATGAAAGATTTAGTTGTTTTGGAAAATTCCGGAAATTTCAATCCCGCAGATATCGATGAGATAATGCTAAGTATCGGTTGGGCGAGTAAAGAGCACACCAGAAAAGATATGCAATGGGCGCATTATGATATGTTTAGGACGTATGACTATGTCGCTATGGCTAAGCTTGGGGATAAGACGATCGGCACACTTGAAGCGTTTTGCGACAGGGATAATTTTGCAACTTCATATCTTTACTCGATCATGGTGCATAAAGACTATCAACGCAAAGGCGTTGGAACTGCACTTATGGAGGCTTTCAACAAGAAATTTAAGCATACTACGACTTGGGTCGTAACGCCGATTAGTAAAGGCAAGGATGCGATCGCTTTTTTAGAGAAATTCGGCTTTAAGGATAACTCGGCAAATTTTGCAGTTTGCACTAGAATGCGAGATAAACCGCTAAATGTGAGCTAAAATTTCGCGCTTTAGCCTTATGAGATCGCCCTCAAGCAGATCTCTGGGCTTAGTTAAATTTGACAGATCATAGCTTGCTTTGATAGCGCCGTTTTCAAGCAGGATTATCTCATCGGCTAAAAACAGCGCTTCATCGATGTTGTGCGTTACAAAAAGGATGGTTTTATCCGCTTGAATCTTTAAAATTTCAGCCTGCATATTAGCTCTCGTAAAGGCGTCAAGCGCCGCAAAAGGCTCATCCATGAGGATCAAATTCGCCTCATACGCAAGCACTCTTGCAAGCGCCACGCGAGAAGCCATGCCGCCTGAAAGCTGAGAAGGAGCAGCGAATTTAAACTCGCTAAGCCCTATCGTGTCGATTAGTTTATCGATTTTAGCCTCGTTTATCTCATGCTTTTTAAGCGAAAAAACGATATTTTCATATACGTTCAAAAAGGGCATGAGCCTAGCCTCTTGAAAAACAAATCCGATTTTAGCGCCTTGCTTGATATCAATCTTTCCTGCGGTTGGATTTTCAAACCCTGAGATAAGACGCAAAAGAGTGGTTTTACCACATCCGCTTCTACCAAGAACTACGGTAATCTTGTCTTTTTTTATAGTCAAATTTAAATTTTTTAAAATTTCAAAGTTCTTGTCTTGGATAACAAAGCTCTTGGATAAATTTGATATTTGTATCATCTGCCCGCCTTTAAAGGCTCAAATTTGGATATGAGCTTTAAAAATATACGATCAATCAGCACCCCGCAAACTCCAATCGTAAAGATACCCACAAATATCCTATCCGCGCGCGAAAGCTCCTCTGCATCAAGAATAAGATAGCCAAGTCCGCTTGAAGCCGCGATCATCTCAGCTCCTATGATAGCCCTCATCGCGTATCCAAAGCCGATACGCATACCGACAAAGATATCTTTCAGCGCGCTTTTCAGGATGATTTTGTAAAAAATTTCAAATTTGCTAAAACCGAAAATTTTACCTACTTCAATGAGCTTAATATCGCAACTCGTTAGCCCCTTGGAGATACTTAAAAACATCGGAAAAAACGAGGCAAGAACGATGATGATAACTTTTGGAGTCTCGTTTATACCAAACCAAAGCACCAAAATCGCAATCAAGCTAAGAGGCGGGATATTTCTAAAAAACTCCAAAATCCACTCGTAATAAGAGGTGATTTTAGGCTTGAGCGATGCAAGTCCGCCAAGCAGTAAAGCAAGCGCGAAAGCAAAGGCATAACCTATAAAAATGCGCTTAAAGCTAATGAGAGTGTGAGTCGCAAGCTCGCCGCTTAAAACCATGTTAAACATTGTTTTAAAGGTTGCAGCGGGACTTGGCAGGATATAGGCGGTAAAAATTTCAAGCTCGCAAACTATATGCCAAGCTGCAAATATAATAAAAATCAAAATGCTCTTTTTGAAAATTTGCCTCATAGGCCGTCTCCGTTGTGGCAGCCGTTTTCGCAGTGTAAAAGCTCTACGATCTGATAGCTCTTAAGCTCGTGAAATCTATAAGCAAAAGCATTTTCTATCTCGTCTTTGCTTTTTAGGCTTATGGCTTTAATACCTAAATTTTCAAAAAATCCAACAGGAATAGGACTTGAATTTATCTTTGTGGCAGGCAAATTTATCTCATTTAGCTCTCTAAATTCTTTCCATGTCAAAAATGTGGTTCGAGCCAAATTTAACCCTCTGCCAAGCTCGGCTAGATCCTCGCAAGGAGTAGTTATAAAAAGGTGTTCGTCATCTTTTAAATTTGTGCTAAGCTCAAGTGCAGTCTCTATCAAGATGGGATTTAAGGTTGAAATTTGAGCTGATTTATCTTTAAAATTTGAACTTATAAAATTTACGGCTCTTGGACATCTGGAGTCTAATATGAACTGTTTGGATTTTAATTGCTCTTTATATGAATTTTTAACATTTAGGATATGATTTATCTTGCACTCTACAATCTCAAATCCTTTGTCCGCAAGTAGCTTTTGCAAATTTTTTACTTGATACATACTTTTTACGACGGGATTTAGCCAAACTAATTTTTTCATAAGCTCTTTCGTTAAATTTATGAATAAACTTGATAATTAAACTTAAAATTGTATCTTTTGAAAATTTAAAATGAAGTAAAAATCGGATTTAAAAATATACTTTATGTAGATTGTGTGGATTAAAATTTTAGAGAGCCGAAGCTCTCTAAAAAATTATTCGCTTACTAGCTCTATATAAGCCATTTCCGCAGCATCGCCGCGTCTTAAGCGAGTTTTGATTACTCTTGTATAACCGCCGTTGCGTCCTACGAATTTAGGAGCAATCTCGGTAACTAGCTTATTTGTAGTCTCTTTATCTTGAAGACTTGCAAAAACGGCTCTATGGGCATTACTGTCGCCTTTTCTGGCTCTTGTGATAAGCTTTTCTATATAGCTTCTAAGCTCTTTTGCTTTTGGCAGAGTAGTCTCAATTTTTTCGCTTTTTATAATTGCGATTGCTAAATTTTTAAGCAATGCCGAGCGATGAGATGATGTTCTGCCTAATTTTCTATAACCATGTCTATGTCTCATTTATTTTCCTTTACTCGTTTGCACTCATTTGTGATTTCAGCTCAGCAATCTTCTTTTTGAGCTGGTCTTTGCCGTCTTTTAGAACGTCGCTACCTACAGGATAACCGATCTCTTCCATAACGGCTTTTATCTCTTCAAGAGATTTTTTACCTAAATTTTTAAGCTCTTTTAACTCATTCTCATCCATTAAAGCAAGCTCGCCGATAAATCTAACTTCAGCTCTATCAAGGCAGTTAAAGCTTCTAGCGCTTAAATTTAGCTCTTCAACGCTTTGAAGTAGCTTTGCATGGTCATTTCCTAAGGATGAATTGCTACCTACTTGAGAAGTTATATCAATCTCTAAAATACTTTTAAATACAGACATCTGCTGATACATAGCATCAACAGCATTCTTAAATGCCTCAATCGCACCGACTTGACCGTCAGTTGTGACAGTAAAAACTATCTTTTCATAGTCTGGATTATCTTCAACCAAAACATTTTCAATATCATATACCGCTTTTTTAACCGGAGTAAAGAAAGCATCAAGAGCTATATAATCCTCTTCCATCGCATCGCGAATTTCTTCACTTGGAACATATCCTATGCCTTTTTGGATAATGACAGAAAATTTTAAGTCGGCATCTTCATTAATAGTAGAAAGATAGTCTTCAGGACTTACTATCTCAACCATATCATTGGCCAAATCCTTTCCCTTTATCTCTCTTGGTCCTTTAAAGGAATACTCTATAACTTCACGCTCAGAATCGGTTTTAAGCTTAAATCTTAAATTTTTCAAATTTATAATAAACTGCGCCACATCTTCAAGCATTCCTCTCATGGAGTCAAACTCATGAGAAACACCTTCGATCTTAACACCCGTAGGAGCAAATCCAACGGTGCTGCTATAAAGCAGACGGCGCAACGGATGAGCTAATGTTACGGCATATCCTGCTTCAAAAGGATAAGTCGTTATTTTAGCAACATTCTCGCTTATACTTTGAACCTCAATCTCTGTAGGCATATAAGCTGATGTAGTAATCTTTCTCATTATTACACCTCTTATTATTTAGAATAAAGCTCTACTATAAATCTTTCCTCTACAGGAATGACAACCTCTTCTCTTTCCGGTGTTCTTGTAAAAATTCCAAATTTTTTATCTTTTTCAACATCAACCCAAGAAACAATTCCAGTTTGAGCGGTAAGATCAATCGCTCGAACGATTTGAGGATTGTTTTTTGACTTCTCTACTATTTCTATCTTAGATCCAGCATCAACTCTATATGACGGGATATCTACTTTTTTGCCATTTACCAATATATGTCCGTGAGTAACAAGCTGACGAGCAAATCTTCTAGTTGTTGCAAAGCCCATTCTATAAACTACGTTATCAAGTCTTTGCTCTAAAAGTTGAACCAAAAGTGCACCCGTATTACCTTCTCTTCTAGCCGCTTCTTGAAACAATCTTCTAAACTGCTTTTCAGAAATTCCGTACATAAATTTAGCTTTTTGTTTTTCGCGAAGCTGTAAGCCGTATTCGCTGATCTTGGCTCTTCTTTGTCCGTGCTGTCCCGGTGCATAAGGGCGTTTATCAAGCGCTGATTTACCGGCCAATCTTCTCTCACCCTTAAGAGCCAAACTTACACCCAAACGTCTTTCTAATTTTTCAACAGGTCCTCTATATCTTGCCATAATAATTCTCCTAAATTTCTAATTACACGCGGCGGCGTTTTGGTGGTCTGCAACCATTGTGAGCAAGCGGAGTTATATCTTTAAGGAATACAACTTTAATACCTTCAATTGCGCCTACGCTTTTCACGGCTGTTTCTCTACCACTTCCAGGACCTTGAACTTTTATGCCCACCTCTTTAATTCCATGCTCTTTAGCTTTATTCATAGCATCTTCTACCGCTTGCTGAGCTGCATATGGAGTTGATTTTTTACTACCTTTAAAGCCAAGTGCGCCCGCACTGCTCCAAGCTATGGCATTACCCATCTCATCTGTAACCGTAACCATAGTGTTGTTAAAAGTTGCACTTATATAAACAACACCTTTGGCAATACTTTTTCTTACTACTTTCTTTTTAGTTATCTTTCTTTTTGCCATCATCTATCCTTATTTTGTTGCAGAGCCAACAGTTTTACGCTTACCTTTTCTAGTTCTAGCGTTTGTTTTAGTCTTTTGACCGCGCACCGGAAGACCCTTTCTATGGCGAAGACCTCTATAACTTCCAAGATCCATAAGAGCTTTTATATCCATAGCAACGCTCTTTCTAAGATCACCTTCAACCACATGCTTCTCTTGGATCTCTTTACGAATAGCAGCAGCCTCATCTTCAGTTAGCTCATGAACTCTCTTGTCATAAGAAATTCCGGTAGCCGTAAGAATCTCTCTTGATTTATGAAGGCCGATACCATAAATGTAAGTTAGACCATACTCAATTCTCTTTTTTTTCGGTAAATCTACACCTGCAATACGAGCCATTCTTTTATCCTTGTCTTTGTTTATGTTTTGGATTTTCACAAATTACGTGAACTATGCCTTTACGTTTGACAACTTTACATTTGTCACACATCTTCTTTACAGAAGGACGAACTTTCATCTTAGTCTCCTAAAAATTTATTCCACTTTTTTAGGGCTGCATCAGGTTTAAAGAAATTGTTAAACCAACTATTTTCAAAACAAGTGGTAGGCTTTGAAAACAATTCTTCATACAGCATTTGTTGCAAAGGGCTGATTTTAGCCAAATTTAGCTTTTATTTTACTTATGACGATAAATTATCCTGCCCTTGTCAAGACTATACGGCGTGAGTTCTACCTTTACCCTGTCTCCTGGCATTATCTTGATATAATGCATTCTCATCTTGCCTGCGATATGGCACAAAATGACATGCTTATTATCAAGTTCAACTTTAAAAGTTGCATTAGGCAGAGCCTCTATAACGTTACCGTCAATCTCTATGACGTCGTCTTTTGCCACTATTTTCCTCCTTTCATAAATTTTATTTTTATTCGGTTGCAAGATTGCAACGTGAATAACCTTAAATTTTAACTCACCACAAATTAAAATTTTACAATTCACAAATCAAATTTGTAAACTGCAAAAACTTAGGCGATAAATTTGATATAAATTTTACACTTTGCTTAAAATTTCAGCTCTTCCGTTTATAATGGCCACGCAGTGTTCATAATGGCTAGTTCTTAAACCGTCCTTGCTAGTCACTTTCCACTTATCATCGCCGACTACAGGAGTGCCTTCTTTTTGACAAATCATTGGCTCTATGCAAAAAACCATTCCGTTTTTGATCTTTGGGCCGGCTTTTGGATTGTTCCCTTCTAAGTAGTTTGGCACTTCAGGCTCTTCATGCGGGCGCTTGCCTATGCCGTGTCCGCAAAATCCTCTTAACGGTACAAACCCTCTTGCAAGGATAAATTTCTCAAGCTCATAACTAAGCTCTTTAAAATGCATTCCCTCTCTTATGATATCAATGGCAAAATAAAGCGCATCTTTAGAGCAAGCTATTAAAGCTTCATCCTCTTTTGAAATTTGACCCACTCCGAATGTACGAGCGGAATCACCGAAAAAACCGTTTAAATTCGTTCCTATATCAACCCCGACTATATCACCCTCTTGCAGGATTGTTTTATCAGGAATTCCGTGGATTACAACTTCATTTAGACTTATACAAGCCGCATTAGGAAAGCCGTAAAGTCCTTTGAAAGCAGGCTTTGCACCGGCTTTTATTATCATATCCTCGCAAATTTTATCAATCTCAAGAAGTGAAATTCCTGGCTTTATGATACTTTCAACATAATCAAGAGTGCGAGCGACAATTTGATTTGCCGCTCTAAGTTTTTCAATTTCAGCCGGTTTTTTAAGCGAAATCGCCATTTTATAAACCTACCGCACTTAAAGTTTGGTATTTGTTCATATAAATTTGAGCCTCGATCCTTCTCATAGTATCAAGAGCAACCGAAACGACGATCAAAACAGATGTTCCGCCAAAATAAAACGGCACACCCATAAATTTAACCAAAACCCAAGGCAGGGTCGAGATAAGACCAAGATAGATAGAACCGCTAAAAGTTAGTCTTGAAGCGATCTCATTTAGATATCCTGCAGTGCCCTCGCCCGGTCTAATTCCAGGTATAAATCCGCCTTGTCTTTTTAAATTCTCGCTGATATCTTTTGCATTAAATACGATTGACGCGTAAAAGTATGCAAAAAACACGACAAGCAAGAAAGTTAAGAAGTTAAACATATAGCTGTTCGGGTTTAAAAAGTCGTTAATCGCTTGGATATATTTATTTGTGCTTGCCTGAAAGATAGTACTTGGAAACATCAATATGGCGCTAGCAAAGATAGGCGGGATAACGCCACTTAAATTTACTTTAATAGGTATATAGTTCATTATGCGCTTATTTTGATTTTCCATAACAACTTTTCTTGAGTAAGATACGGGAATTCTCCTCTCGCCCATTTCGACAAATATAACAACACCTACGGTTATGAGTATAACAAGCAAAATTCCAATAACTACTAAGAAGTTCATTTCGCCTGTATTTACTAAATTTATAGTTCCACCGATCGCTGCTGGGATTCCGCTAACGATACCCGCAAAGATAATAAGACTGATTCCGTTACCTATACCTCTTTGAGTTATTTGCTCGCCTATCCACATCAAAAGCATCGTTCCGGCCAGCATTGAAGCTGCCGAAATAGCTATAAACAAACTCATATCTATCATAATAGCTTGCTCGCCGCCTCTTCCGCTTAGACCTTGCAAGCCTATACTAACACCGATTGCCTGAACGATAGTAATGACGATAGTTGCATAACGGATAATCTGCATATATTTTTGCATACCGTCGCGATCTTTTTTCATTTTTCCCAGTGCCGGGAATGTAGCTGCGAGTAGCTCCATAATAATCGAAGACGTAATGTAAGGCATAATGCCAAGCGAGATGATACTTAATCTTTCTGCAGCATTACCGCTGAACATATTAAATAATCCTAGTGCATTAGAACTGTTTGAATCAAAAAATTCTTTAATGACGTCGACATTAACACCAGGAACCGGCACGTATGCCAGTATCCTGTAAGCAAATAAAAATGCCAACGTGATGAGTATCTTGTTGGTCAATGTCTTATTCATTATGCACGTCCGCTAACGGTTACGTTCTCGTCTTTGATTTTTGCAACAAGCCCTTTAGCTCCTGTTCCGATCAATTTAATTTTCAAAACGCTGCTTGAAATTTTATGAACGGTTGCTATGCTAGCGACAGTGATCTCGCTTAGCTCTTTTACGGCTGTTATCTTATCTACGTTGATCACATAAGGCTTTACTACTCTAGATGTAAATCCAACTTTTGGAAGACGTCTTTGAAGCGGTTGTTGTCCACCCTCAAAACCTCTTTTTTCGTTATAGCCTTTTCTAGCTCTTTGACCTTTATGTCCTTTGCCTGCGGTTTTACCTTGACCGCTACCTTGACCGCGTCCCAATCTCTTAGTTTCGCGAGTTGAACCGGCAGCCGGAGTTAATTTTTCAAGTCCCATATTCCCTCTCCTTAGCTTTTAAGCATACTTAATGCTTTGATTGTAGCGCGAACAACGTTTGCAGAGTTGTTTGAGCCAAGTGATTTTGTCAAGATATCCTTGATACCTGCAAGCTCTAGAATAGGGCGAGTTGAACCGCCTGCGATAACACCCGTACCTTCGCTTGCCGGGCGAAGTAAAATTCTACTTGCGTTATATTTTACCTCTATATCATGAGGAATTGTTGAGCCTTTAAGCTTAACATTGATAATGTTTTTGAAAGCATCATCAACAGCTTTTCTAATCGCATCAGGAACTTCTTTAGCTTTACCGAAGCCAAAACCGACTAGTCCGTTTCTATTTCCGACTACTATAAGAGCCGTAAATCTAAATCTACGACCGCCTTTAACAACCTTTGTAACCCGACCGATATCGACGATTACTTCTTCAAATTCTTCTCTATTATATTTTTCCATCGATTTTCCTTTGGGTTATAGCTTAATGCCATTTTCTCTTAAAGCGTCTGCAAAAGCCGCTACAACGCCGTGATACAAATAGCCGTTTCTATCAAATAAAGCCTCTTCTACGCCTTTTGCCTTAAGAGCTTTTGCAAATTCTTTTGCCAAAACTACGGCGCCCTCTTTATTGGCTTTAATGCCTAGCTTTCTTCCGTCAGCCGCTGCAATAGTAGTTGCCGTAACATCTTCGATAGCCTGAACATAAAGCGTTCTATTTGATTTAAAAATAGAAACTCTAGGTTTTGATGCAGTGCCGGAAATTTTAGCTCTAATTCTTCTCTTTCTCTTTATTCTAAGAGCGAGTTTTCTTTTTAATACATTTGCTGTCATTACCTATCCCTTACTTCTTAGATGTTTTACCGGCTTTGCGGATAATGCGCTCTTCAGCATATTTTATGCCCTTGCCTTTGTATGGCTCAGGTGGGCGATATCCTCTAACTTGAGCTGCTATTTGTCCTACAACTTGCTTATCGTCGCCTTTTATAGTGATGACGTTTTTCTCTACGCTTATCTCGACACCTTTTGGTACTTCATGATTTATCGGGTGAGAAAATCCTAAACTTAGCTCAAGCACGTTGCCTTTTGCAGCTGCCTTATAACCAACACCGTTTATCTCAAGCTTGCGAACAAATCCGTCCGTAAGACCTGTAACGATATTGTTAGCTAGCGCTCTGTATGTGCCCCAGTATGCTCTACTTTGTCTATCTTCGCCTTTAGGAGAAAATACGATTGAGCCGTTTTCTACCTTAACATCAACATGACCTTTTGTGTCAAGTTCTTTTGTATTATTGCCTTTTTTAAATTTAAGCAAATTTCCTTCTACGCTGACATCTAATCCGCTTGGAATAGCTATCGGCTGCTTACCTATACGTGACATTTTTTTCCTTTTTACTTGTCTAGGGTATGTCTACTTTATACGAATGGATACCACAATACCATAAAAAGCAGAAACTAAATTCCACCTCGTCCGAATTTGAAATTCGGACTATTAAAAGAGCCGAAACTCTTTTAAACCTTTTTCAATTCTTTGCTATCTCAATTTTGAGATTTGTATCGTAAATTTAGCAAATTTAAAGCTAAATTTTGGAGTTTTTCAAAGTAGGCAATAAACTTAGCCTATTATATAAACTCCATTATAAGGCATCACAAATGATGTCGTAACATCATTTGTGTTCATTACCATACAGTACAAAGAATTTCGCCGCCAACACCCGCTTTATGAGCGTCTTCGTTGCTTAAAACGCCTTTGCTAGTGCTAACGATAATTGTTCCATAACCGTTTTTAAATCTTTTGATCTCGTCTTTGCCTTTATAGACGCGGCGACCAGGCTTTGAAACTCTTTTAAGTTCGTTTATAACGCTATTTCCACGCTCATCATACTTTAAAACAACGTTTATAAATTTCTTTTTATCCTCTTCAACTACATTGTAGCTTTCTATGTAGCCTTTTGCAGCCAAGATCGCCAAAGTCGCTTCAACAACGTTTGAGTGAAGCAGCTTCGTAGTCTCAAGCTTTCTCATAGAGGCGTTTCTGATGCGTGTTAGTCCATCCGATATTAAATCATTCAACATTTTTCTTCCTTACCAGCTTGCTTTTTTAAGACCAGGGATTAGCCCTTCGTTAGCCATTTTTCTTAGGCATACTCGGCAAATTCCAAAATCTTTATAAACAGAGTGCGGGCGTCCGCAAATTTGGCATCTTGTATAACCGCGAACCTTAAATTTAGGAGTGCGAGCTGCCTTTGCTATCATTGATTTTTTTGCCATATTACTTTCCTTTTGCAAACGGCAAACCAAAAAGCTCAAGCAATTTGAATGCCTCTTTGTCGCTATCTGTTGTCGTAACAATTACGATATTCATACCGTGAGTGCGCATAATCTTATCATACTCAACCTCAGGAAACATTAGTTGCTCATCAAGACCAAAGTTATAGTTACCGCGTCCGTCAAAACCATCTTTCGGTAAGCCTCTAAAGTCCTTAACTCTTGGAAGAGCAACGCTTATAAGCTTATCTAAAAACGCATACATTTGCTCTTTTCTAAGAGTCACTTTGATACCCACAGGAAAGCCTTCGCGAACTTTAAAACCGGCAACTGATTTTTTAGCATCGGTTACAACAGCTTTTTGTCCTGCTATAAGCGAGATAGTATCTGCCATATTTTGAAGAAGCTTTTGATCTTTTGCACCTTCGCCGGCACCTACGCTAATTACAATTTTTTCAATTGCAGGTATAAGCATAGGGTTTTTGATATCAAATTCTTTTGCTAAAGCCGGTTTAACAACTTCATTATATTTAACTTTCAATCTACTCATAATTAAGCCTCAACCTTCGCCACGTTTGAAATATCAATTGGCATCTCTTTATTTATAAAGCCACCGTTTGGAGTCTTTTCACTTGGCTTGATAGCCTTTTTGGCTACTTTGCAACCCTCAACGATAACTTGTCCTTTTTTTGCTAATACAGATAAAACTTTTCCTGTTTTACCTTTATCATCACCGGCAATAATCTTTACGGTATCGCCTTTTTTAATCTTAAATTTAATATTAGCCATTATAAAACCTCCGGAGCAAGCGAAACAATTTTCATGAAGTTTGCATATCTAACTTCACGACCGACCGGTCCGAAGATACGAGTTCCGATAGGCTCTCTTTTGTTATCAAGTATTACGGCTGCATTTTCGTCAAATCTAATAAGCGAGCCGTTTTCTCTTTGAACCTCTTTTTTAGTTCTTACGACTACGGCTTTTACGACTTGACCTTTTTTAATTTTGCCGTTTGGAAGCGCCTTTTTAACAGAGCACACGATAACATCGCCAAGCGTTGCATATCTTCTTTTGCTACCGCCTAATACTTTTATACACATTAACTCTTTTGCACCGCTATTATCAGCCACTGCAAGTCTTGTAAAAGATTGTATCATTACTCAACTCCCTTTGCTAATACAGCTTTTAAGCGAAAGCTTTTGCGTGCAGAAAGCGGTCTACACTCAACTGCTATAACGGTATCTCCGGCTTTTGTCTCATTTTTTTCGTCATGAATCATATATTTCTTAAAACGTTTTACAAATTTATGATATCTTGGGTGCATAACACGTCTTTCAACCAAGATTGTGGCTGTTTTATCTCCAGCTTTTTGCAAAACTACACCTTGAATTTCTCTTTTAAATGCCATTTCTCACCCCTTACTTTGAAGCGCTAATTGCAGTATTGATTTGTGCAATCTCTTTTTTAACTGCACGAATCTCGTTAGGGTTGCTTAGCTGCATAGTTTTTAGCTTTTGTCTTAATGTAAATAAAAGCACCTTTTTCTCTTTCAATAACGCGTTTAATTCTGCAACGCTTTTTTCTTTTAACTCAGTATATTTCATTTTCACTCTCTCGCGTTACAATTTTAGTTTTAAACGGCAACTTATGCATAGCAAGCGTAAGTGCCTCACGTGCTAACTCTTCATTAACTCCAGCCATCTCATAAATGATTCTGCCAGGTTTAATGTTCATAACCCACTCTTCAACACCTGCTTTACCTTTACCCATACGAGTTTGTAGAGGTTTTTTAGTTAGTGGCTTATCAGGGAAAACCCTAATCCAAGTTTTCGCTTGTCTTTTAACATGACGAGTCAAAGCAACACGAGCCGCTTCGATTTGGCGAGAATTTATTCTTCCGGCCTCAATAGCCTTTATACCGAATTCTCCCATCGCAAGATCTGTTCCGCGAGTAGCTTTACCGCGGTTACGACCTTTCATCTGTTTACGAAATTTCGTTCTTTTTGGCATCAACATGATTATTTACCTCTTCTTGCTCTGCGTGGTTTTTTTGGAGCTTCGTTATCTTCGGTTTTTTCAGCTTGAACACCTTTTTGAAGAACTTCGCCTTTAAATATCCACACTTTTATACCTATGTTTCCATAAGTTGTATGCGCCTCTGCAAAACCGTAATCAATCTTTGCTCTTAGCGTATGAAGCGGCACGCGACCCTCTAGATACCATTCGGTTCTTGCCATCTCGGCACCACCCAAACGACCTGCAACTGAAATTTTAATACCCTTAGCGCCTGATTTTTGAGCGCCTTGGATTACCTTTTTCATAGCGCGTCTAAATGCGACACGTTTTTCAAGCTGCATTGCAACGTTTTCGGCGGCAAGTTGAGCAGAAGCTTGAGCTTTTCTCTCTTCTTTAATATTTACGTTAACCTCTTTGTTGATCAGCTTTTGGATATCTTCTTTAAGCTTTTCTACATCAGAGCCTTTCTTACCTATTATTATGCCCGGGCGAGCAGCTACAACAGTTACTCTGATCTTCTTAGCCGTTCTTTCGATAAGAATTTGAGAAACTCCAGCATAATATAGTTTTTTCTTTAAAAATGCACGAATTTTATAGTCTTCGCCGATATTTTCTACCAAATTTCCTTTAGCAGGAAACCATCTTGACTCCCAGTTACGGTTAATTCCTAGTCTTAAACCGATCGGATTTACTTTTTGTCCCATATTACGCTTCCTTCTTTTCAGGTTTAGATACTTCTACCAAAATGTGGGCAGTTGGCTTGCGAATTCTGCTTGCGCTTCCTCTTGCTCTTGGTCTAAATCTCTTAAGTACGGGACCTGCATCAACTCTACAAGAGCTAACGATAACTTCCTCAGGTTCAAAACCACCGTTTGCAACGGCAGAACTGATTGCGTTTGCTATAAATTTAGCTCCCTTGTTTGGCATAAAGCTTAGGCTTGCAAGCGCTAGTTCGGCATTCATACCTTGAACCTCTCTTGCTATAAGTCTTGCTTTAGTAGGAGATAGTCTAATAAATTTAATAATAGCTTTACTCATTTATCTCCCCTTATTTGCCGATTTTTTTCTGAACAGAGCCTTTATGACCCTTGAACGTTCTAGTTGGAGCAAATTCGCCAAGTTTATATCCGATGTGGTTTTCAGTTACATACACAGGGATAAAGCTTTTACCGTTATGGACATTAAATGTAAGTCCAATCATTTCAGGTACAATCGTACTGCGTCTTGACCATGTTTTGATCGGCTTGTTGTCGTTTGCTTTCTTAGCAGCAACAACTTTTTTCATTACATGTCCGTCTACGAAAGGACCTTTTTTGAGTGATCTAGCCATCTCTATTTTCCTTTCCTTCTTGAGATAATTAGCTTGTCGCTAGCTTTTTTGCGGCGAGTCTTAGCACCTTTTGTCGGTTTACCCCATGGAGTTACCGGATGACGACCTGAATTTTTCTTGCCTTCACCACCACCGTGCGGGTGATCGACAGGGTTCATAGCAGAACCACGAGTTTGAGGTCTTATACCTCTATGGCGATTTCTACCTGCTTTACCGATAGTTACGTTAGCCCAATCTTCGTTACCGATAACGCCGACGCTTGCCATACACTCTGCTAAAATTTGTCTCATCTCACCACTTGGAAGTCTTAAGATGACATATTTTTCCTCTTTACCCATTAGCTGAGCATATCCGCCGGCAGATCTTGCTATCTGTCCGCCTTTACCAGGCTTAAGCTCGATATTATGAACGATCGTTCCCACAGGGATATTTCTTAGTTTCATAGCGTTGCCGGGTTTTATATCAAGACCGCTCTCGGCAGCTGCAACTACGTCACCTACATTTAGCCCATTTGGTCTAATGATATAGCGTTTCTCACCGTCTTTATAAGCAATAAGCGCTATACGGCAATTTCTGTTTGGATCGTATTCGATCGCTTCAACTTTGCCTTCGATACCAAATTTGCGTCTTTTAAAGTCGATGATTCTATATAGTTTTTTAGCGCCGGCTTGTTTATGTCTTGATGTGATACGACCGTTATTGTTTCTACCGCCTGTTGCAGGTAGTTTTACAAGTAGGCTTCTAACGCTTGGTTTAGCCGTGATATCTTCACTGCTAAGACCTGTCATAAATCTACGGCTCGGTGTATATGGTTTATATGTTTTAATCGCCATCTTACGCCTCCATGCTTTCTAGAGTTGAACCTTCAGGCAACTTAACGTAGAATTTTTTAACTTCACTGCGTTGTCCTGTTTGTCCTTTAAAACGCTTAACTTTGCCTTCCATTCTAAGTGAATTTACGCGAAGCGGCATCACTCCGAAATACTCTTTTAAAATTTCTTTTAGCCTATTTTTAGTCATTTTTGGTGAAGTTTGGATAACTACTACACCATCTTCTTGAAGGCCAAGAGTTTTTTCTGTATATAAAATTGTTTTGATATCAGTTATATCTGCCATTTTAGCCCTCTTTTGTTATAGATTCAAGTGCCGCTTTTTCAATGATAACCGCACTAAATACCGATACTAGATACGCATTTATCTCGCTTGCATCTACCAGATAGCAGTTTGATAAATTTCTAAATGCCAAAAGCGTGTTATCATCAAGCAAATCTTTAACTATCAACGCATCTCTTAAATTTAGGCTATTGATAATTTTTGCCGCATCTTTTGTCTTTCCGCTGTCAATGCTGATGCTATCAACTGCGAAAATTTTGCCCTCGTTAGCCTTTTGTGCCAATGCGCACTCAAGAGCTAATCTCTTTTGTTTTTTATTAACTTTTTGGAAATAATTTCTATTGTTTAATGGACCAAAAGATACTGCACCGCCAACCCATACGTTAGTTCTAGTTGAACCTGCACGAGCGCCGCCACGACCTTTTTGTCTCCAAGGCTTCTTGCCTCCACCGCTTACAAAAGCACGAGTCTTAGTGTGAGCCGTATTTGCGCGGATACCTGCAAGGTAAGATTTAACATATAGATAAAGGTTGTGTGGATTTACCTCTGCATAGTTTGCAGGAAGATCCAAATCTCCAGCCTTTTCAAATTTCTCGTTTAATACGCAAACTTTACTCATTTTACTATCCTTACTCTACCCATTGCACCGTTGTGTCCAGGAACTGAGCCTTTTAAAACTAAAATTCCGTTTTCGCTGTCAAAACTTACAACTTCGTTTTTAACAGTTACTTTCACATCGCCCATATGTCCTGCCATTTTCATACCAGGTTGAACACGTCCCGGCCATTCGCAGTTACCGATTGATCCGTGGCGTCTGTGGAAACGTGAACCGTGACTTTTAGGTCCGCCGCCAAATCCGTGTCTTTTAACAACGCCTTGATAACCTCTACCCTTTGAATCAAAGCTAACTTTTATGATTGCCGCTGAACTTAACGGACTTACGTCAAGATCGCCTGCTTCGCTATTTGCAACTGTTAAAGTAGCAAATTTATTATATTCAGCCGAAAGATTATATTTCTTTTGTTGGCCTGCTATAGCTTTATTCTTCGCTTTGCCTTTTGCATAAGCAACGATTGCGCGGTTATTTTCACCCACTTCGCAAACTTTAGTTTCTACAAGTTTTAGAAGTGTAACCGGCGTACTAGGAACCGAAATCGTCCTACTCATGCCTATTTTTTCTACGATATATTCCATTATCTAACCTTTCGCCTGATTACTTGCCCATCGCACGAACTTCGACATTAACTTCAGGAGCCAAGTCAAGTTTTGTAAGCGAATCGACTGTGTCAGGTGTAGCTGCTACGATGTCAAGCATACGTGCATGAATTCTCATCTCAAACTGCTCGCGTGAGTCTTTGTTGACGTGTGGTGATTTTAAGACTGTGTAGCGTTTGATTTTAGTAGGCATTGGCACTGGACCTCTTACGTCAGCACCAGTTCTTTTGACAGCTTCTACGATTGCTGCAACTGTGCGGTCTAGAACTCTATGGTCATAAGCTTTGAGCTTAAGCCTGATTCTTTCCATTTGATTTCCTTTAAAATAGAACTTGTCGCAAACATACGACCTTTTATGACTTACATAAAAGACTGAGATTTTACTAAAATGAGCTTTTAAAGTCAATGTTTCAAGCTGTTTTAGTAAGAATTTGTAAAATTTATTTCCTTTTCATAAGGAAATATTTTAATACAACATCGCTATTTTTATTCAAAATTTTTAAAATTTGATATTTAATTTTAAATTTTTCCTTATTAAAAGGAAAAATGTTATAATTCTTTCAAATTTTAAAAGGCTAAATTTGAAAGAACTGCTATCGCTTTACAACACTCCTTTAAAATCCATCAAATTTATAGATAGAAAATTTAGCATTACTTCGCCAAACACTCTCATCATAGGAAGCGATGGAAGCGGTAAAACTTCACTTGCAATCGATCATCTAAAGCAGTTTAAAAACGAAGAAATTTTATATATAAACTTGCAGGATATAAGGATAAGCGAGGCCAAAATTTTAGATGATTTAGAGCTATTCTTGAAAGACAACAATACGATAAAAGCCCTTGTAATCGAAGGTATAACCTTGCCGGAGCATATCGTGGCGATGGATAAAATTTCAAATTTGAACTTACAAAACATAATCATAACAACCGAACTAAAAAACATAAATTTAAGCGGATTTAAAAAGCTAAATTTAAGCGGTTTGGATTATGAAGAATTTATCGCATTTTTTCCTAAAAATTTAGACCAAGATCAGCTATTTAGCCATTTCGTAACCCACGGCAATAACCTAAATTCAGTCTTTCTTGATCAAAGTGAAGTTATAGAAAATCTCCAAAGTAGGCTTAAAAGCAAGCTTGGTGAGGTAGAGATAAATTTACTAAAAGAGTGTGCTGCTTTTCAAGGAGCGAATTTAAGCGCTTATGAGCTATATAAAAATCTAAAAACACGCTCTAAAATATCAAAAGATCGCGTTTATGCAGGACTTGTGGATCTGGAAAACAGGGGTTTTATAAACCTCATAGCCAAATTTGACCAACCAACTGCGGCAAAAAAACTTTACTTTAATGATTTTGCCATGCGAAATGCGCTAAGCCTGAAAAAAGATTTTGCAAAGCTTTTTTCAAATATGGTCTTTTGCGAACTTTTTAAATTTAAAGAGGAAATTTTTTATACTAAAGATTTTGATTTTTTCCTTTCTAAAAGGAAACTTGCCATACTTTGCATACCGTTTAGCGATAGTGATCTGATATTTCTGAAATTCAAAAAACTGCATGCAAATTTGAAAGCTCTTGGAGTAAATAAACTTCAAGTTATCAGTGTGGCAAATCAAGCAGATCTTAGTATAGAAGGCATCAAGTGTGAAATTCTGCCTTTTTCGCGTTGGGCGCTTAGTTTTTAACTAGAATTTAGGAGAGTATATGAGAGTAATTTTGACGTTTTTTGTTGCTGTTTTGCTTAGCTTTGGATACGAGATAAATCATGAAAATTGGGGCAAATTTTATAAATTTACGGGGACGGCGGATGAGGAAAAATTTGAGCTTTATCTAAACTCGTTTTATAGCGAATTTGAAAATTTTAAGAGCGAAAAAGGCTTTGAACTCCCTGCTAAAATTTACGGACATCTCTTTTTTAAAGGAGAAAAATTTGAGTTTTCAAAGGGCAAGATAGAAAAAACGGATGATAATATAACCGCTTTAAACGCGCTTTCCGACTGGCTAAATTTAGATGTAAAGCTTGATGAAAATGGCAAATTAAGCGGCAAGCTAGCCATAAAAGGCAAAGCACATAAAGCCACTATAACTAAGGAGTTAAGCTATGAAATTTTAACTCTCGGCTTGCAAATAACAAATAACCAAAACACAAGGTTTGAGGGAATAGTTAGTGATTTTTTCTCAGCCGATTTTGTTACAAAAAACAAAAACAATCTAAAAGAAAAACTAGAAAATTTTAAACAGGAATTTAAAGACAGCGAGCAAAATTTATTTAAAAATGACATTTTAACGCTTGAGTTCATCAACGAAATTTTTAAAACTACTTGCAGAAATCTCGGTAAAGACGGCAAAATTTGCAACTCAAAATTTTTAAAAACAGACAAAAATATCTCGGCTCAAGATGTTTTTATAAATTTGGATGATGAAAATTTAAAAGCTATTTTTGAAAGTAAAGAGATAAAAATGGATGAAAATTTTATGCTTTCTCCTGTCGGAATTACTTTTGAAAGCTCAAATAAAATCATCTCAATTGAGGAGATAAAGCCTTTTATGAAGCATAAATTCGGGCTTTTTAATGAGTAAGATGAATAAAATTTGCGGCATTGATGAGGCCGGCAGAGGAGCGCTGGCGGGTCCTTTAGTCGTAGCTGCTTGTGTCCTACATAGCGAAATTTCAGGGCTTAACGACTCTAAAAAACTAAGCGCAAAAAGACGCAAAGAGCTTTTTCATGAGATAGCCTTAAATTCGCAATTTTTAATCGCATATTTTTCAAATCGCCAAATAGATGAATTTGGGCTTAGCGAGTGTTTAAGGCGAGCTTTAAATCTTTTTAAAAGTCATTTTGTAAGCTACGAGCTACTTTATGACGGCAACGCAAACTACGGCACCGGCATCAAAACGATGATAAAGGCTGATGGCAAAATCGCCGAAGTAAGCGCGGCAAGTATCTTAGCCAAAGTAAGCAGAGATGAACTAATGAGCGCATGGAGCAAAATTTATCCTGATTACGGATACGCCTCTCACAAGGGTTACGGCACAAAGGCGCACCTTGAGGCAATTAAAAATTTGGGCGAATGTGAGCTAACTCGAAAAAGCTTTATAGTTAAAGCGTTTCAGCCCACACTTTTTTAAGACTGAACTTTGAAAAATACTATAAATTTTTCAGTATTTTAGTAACAACCTTGTAGAAATTTAACAGTTTTCATAAAATTTCATTCAAAAATACTTGATTTTGATAAAAAACCATAATTTTTAGATACAATCAACTCATGAAAGCACTACTTTTTCCTATAGCAGCGATAGTTTTATCGTTTATTGCTTATACTTTTCCGACCGGTTTTGTAGCTATCAAAGGCTACATCGTTCCGCTTCTTGTTGTTATCATGCTTGGCATGGGCATCACGCTTAGTATTGATGATTTTAAACAAATTTTGCACAAGAAAAAAGCTCTGGGGCTTGGAATTTTTATCCAATTTCTCATCATGCCGCTTGCTGCTTTTTTGATCTCAAAAGCGTTTGGATTTAGCAACGAAATCACCGCGGGTATGATGCTAGTAGGCACTAGTGCGGGAGGGACGGCCTCAAACGTCATGACCTACTTAGCCAAGGGCGATGTCGCTTTAAGCGTTAGTATGACGCTATTTTCCACTCTGCTTTCAATAGTATTAATGCCGTTTCTAACGTGGCTTTACATCGGACAAGAAGTCCCGGTACCTGCTATGAGTATGCTTTTAAATTTGGTTAAAATTATGCTTGTGCCGATAGTTGTGGGCGTGCTTTTAAATACTTTTTTTCATAAATTCGTTAAAAAGATCCTTCCTGCGCTTCCTATCATATCCATGGCGGCCATCATCACAATCATAGCGATCGTAGTGGCGCTAAACGTGAAAAATATACAAACCGTAGGCGCACTAGTAGCGCTTGGCGTAGTCCTTCATAACGGCTCGGGGCTATTTTGCGGATACTTTTTATCGAAACTCTTTGGCTTTGATGAAAAGACGGCAAGAACCGTCGCTATTGAAGTCGGTATGCAAAATTCAGGCTTAAGCGTCGCGCTTGCCGTTAAGTATTTTGGCTCGCTTGCTGCGCTTCCCGGCGCATTATTTAGCGTATGGCATAACTTATCTGGATCTATTTTGGCAGGAATTTGGAGCTCAAAGAGTAAAAGCGAAGCTTAAATTTACTACTTGACTATCGTCATTTTAGCTTGAGTTGCAAAACTCTAAATTTAGCCTTTCCGTAAGAGTATGATAGCTGCAATTATCAACGCAAATCCGACTATATCAATAAATACAAACTCGCTTCCAAGCCAAAAAGTCGCAAACAAAGCCGCCGAAACCGGCTCGATAGCAGATATCACGCTAGCCTTGCCGCCGCCTAAAATTTTAACCCCTTGCATATAAAGACTAAAGGCAAAGATAGTGCCAAAAACCACGACACCGCAAAGAGCCAAAAATCCGCTAAAGTCGCTTATGCCTTTAAGCTGCCAAGGCTTAGCGTATAAGCTTAGAATAATGCCGCCTATAACCATCGCCCATGCGAGTATAAGCGTAACAGGATAGCTTCTCATCAGCCGCCGAGGCGAGAGAGTGTAGATGACGATAGTGCAAGCTGATATTATCCCTATGATAAGTGTCTTTACCGGGATAACGAGGCTTGTAAAATTTCCATGAGTGGCAAGCAAAAACACTCCGAAAATCGCACAAAATACGCTTATACTTTCCTTTTTGTAAGGAAATCTTTTTTCTTCAATACAAAGTACAAATAGCACCAAAACAGGCGCAAGATACTGTAAAATAGTAGCAATTGCGGCATTTGAAAGTTCGATAGTAACAAAATATGTATATTGGCACGCCATAATGCCAAATAGCGCGTAAAACAGCAGATCGGTTATATTTCGCCTTTGCTTAAAAATACTAAATACAAATTTACCGCTTTTTGCATATAAAATCACAAGCATTATCACGCCTGAAAGCAGCAAACGAAGCGATGTAAGATACTCCGCGCTTATGCCTTTTCGCTCGAAAAGATACTGTCCGCAAGCTCCTGAAAATCCCCAGAAAATCCCGCCAAGAAGAGTTAAAGCTATGCCGAAATTTTGACTATTTTTATCCATGGCGAGATTATAACTAAAAAGCCGATTTTAATGAATGATTATAAAACGGCTAAAGAGAATTTACTTGTGCTTTTAAAATTTAATCAATGAAATTTTATTAAAAAGCCGAATTTATCTTTTTAAAATCGCGTAGGCTCTAAGAGGAGCCGCATCGGCATTTGCTATCTTTAAAGGAGCGGCGGAGAAGAAAAAACTCTTGTTTTCTAAAATTTGTAAATTTATTAGGCATTCGATGATCTGAATTCCTCTTTTAAAAGCCTCTTTGTGCCTTAAATTTGTTCCATAAGCATCGATTGTAGATAAATTTGTAGCAACGGTTTTAAAGCCATTTTGTTGAGCTAAATTTAAAAAATCATCGTCTAAAAACGGCGAATTTATGAAAAAATCTTGCTTATTTTTAAACTCACAATGCACGTTTAAAAGTAAAATTTTAGCATTTTGCGGATTTGGCGGCATTTTAAATTTGATAGCTTCGTTTAAATTTGCTTTTACTCCAACACAAACGCCTTCGCCGACAAAACACTCAAGAGAGGCTTGCTCGCTCTTTACTCCTTTGATATCGCAATGCATGGCAAAATCGGTATGAGAGCCTGTATGAAGGGACATAGACAAATTTCCCGTGCAAAATCCGCCGTCTGAAATTTGCTCTAGCAAAAACGCAGCGTCACCTGGATAAATTTGAGTTTTAGAGCTTAAAATAGGACTTAAGTCGATAATTTGCAAATTTTGCCTTTTGAAATTTTAAGAAGTGTAGCTAAAATTTCTTAAAATTTAAAAGAGGGAATTTTGGCTTTGAAATTTTATCCCAAAGCCAAAATTTGTTTCACTTAAGCGGGATTAATGTCCGCAACCGCAGCCACAACCGCCGCTTGATTTGATAGCTTCAAAAACAGCGTCATAGTTTGGCTCATCTGCTATTTCAGGTACAATTTGCTTGTGAATGATAACTCCGTCTTTCACGACAAAAACCGCGCGAGCAAGCAAGCCTTTAAGCGCTCCTTCATCTATCAAAACGCCGTATTTTTCGCCAAATTCCTTAGCTCTAAAGTCGCTTCCCACGCGTAAATTCTCTATGCCTTCAGTAGAGCAAAATCTACCCATAGCAAATGGAAGGTCAAGTGAGATAACGCTTAGTTTTATAGCGTTTTTACCTGCCATTTTTTGGTTAAATTTGCGAGTTTCTGTCGCGCAAACTCCCGTATCAAGCGAAGGAACGGTAACTAAAATTTCGATTTTACCGCTATTGCCTCCTACTTTAAACTCGCTTAAATCATTTCCCGTAAGAGTAACTTCAGGAGCGCTTTGTCCTACAAATACCTCATCGCCTCTTAAATTTACGGGCGAACCTTTGAAATTTACTTTTGCCATTTTTATCCTTTTGAACTGAAATATAACGCAAATATTACTATATTTTTACAAACAATTAACCCCAAACGGCTACAATTATAAATAAACAAGGAGTAAATATGAGCGAAAAAGAGATCTTAGAAAAATTACAAGAAAAGCGCACTAAATGTGTGGTTTATACTCGCGTTATGGGATATCACAGACCAGTTGAGAGCTTTAATCTTGGCAAAAAAGGCGAACACAAAGAGCGAGTGAAATTTTGTGAGCGTGCAGAGTAAGCCGCTTCACTCCATTACCCCATTTACTACTCTTGACTTTCCCGACAAAACCGCTTGCATAGCGTGGTTTACAGGATGTAATATGCGCTGTGCTTACTGCTACAATACAGCCGTAGTGCTTGGCGAAGGGTTTGTCGGAGAAGATGAATTTTTGCATTTCTTAGATAAACGCATCGGCAAACTAAGCGGAGTTGTGTTTAGTGGCGGAGAATGCACTATAAACGGTAGCTTTTTGCCTCTCGCAAGAGAGGTTAAAAAGCGCGGGTTTTTACTTAAAGTTGATACTAACGGCTCGAATTTAAAAGCTTTAAAAGCGGCTTTAAGCGAAAATTTGATCGATTATATCGCACTTGATTTTAAAGCTCCTAGAGATAAATTTCAAGAGGTTACAAAGTCAAATTTATATGAGAATTTCATCCAAACGCTTGATTTTTTAATTCTGATAAATTTTAAATTCGAAGTTCGCACGACCGTGCATGCGGATTTGCTTTGTGAAGATGATATTACAAATATGAGCAAAACACTGCATAATCACGGATACAATGGAGTTTATTATCTGCAAAAATTTCTAAACACCAGTGAAAATTTCGGAAATTTAACCGCTTCAAAAAATGATTTTGATATCAAAAAAATAGATTCTACCATAAAGATAGAGCTTAGAAATTTCGCTTGATGAAATAAACTCTATGGATAAATATGCAAATTTCCGCCAAAAGATTTATTTGCCGCCGATATGCTCTCTTATCTCAAGATAAGTTATGATATCCTTAAGCTCGGGCGTGTCGTTTAAAGCTTCTATTTTGACGTTGTATTCGCCTTTTGCAAGTTTTATCGTTATAAGTCTTTTGCTTCTTGCCATACTTCCGTTTGGAGCCTGAAAAGTCGAGTCGTTACCATAAGTAGAAAGATCAAAATCCTCATTGATATCGCTTGCTTTTTGGATTATATAATTTGCAAAATTCACATCATCTCCTCTTGCATACTCCCACTCGCTATCGCTATTTTTAGCAGGCTTTTTAATAGGCGTTACAACTAGCTTTAGCATTATTTTAGCGCCCGTGCAAACTTTTTTGTCTTCATCTGTTTTGCCGGTTGGCACATAAGAGTTATCGTCAATATTTCTTGCATACATACCTGCAAGCTTGTCTATAGAGTATTTCGTGCAAAGCCACTGATCAAATTTATCGCTTGTATATCCCGGGAAATTAGCTTCACCGTCTTTATGCTCTTTTGCCTGTATATCGCGGTCTTGAGCGTACACAAAGCCAAATCTATAAAATTTCTCCTCATTTACGGTTAATTTAGTTTCAAAAAAATTTCCTATCATCGACATATCAACTACTTCATAAATGTCGTTTTTTGGGTCTTTAACATCAACTTCATTTGCCAAAACAGATACCGCGATCATAAAAGATAAAATTAAATTTTTCATATTTCCTCTTTATTATTTACTCACCGAGTAGTTTTTAACCTCGTAAAGCAAGAAATCATAAACTCTTTGCTGTATCAAAGTCTCTTCCTCATTTCCCGTCATAAGCCGTCTTAAGTGCTCAAAATCTATCTTTGAAGCATACCTTTTATGCGTTTTAATGGCTTGATCTATGCTTAAAAGAAGTGCATCAAGCGTCATATGATCTTTGCGTTTGACCTTGGCTACATACTCTTTGGTAGTTTGGATTAAAACTGCTCGGCGATTTTCGTCATCGGAGTAAATTTCGCCTGAAATTTCATATAAAATCGCAAAATCATCTTCATCAGGATCAAGTCTAGCGCCTATAATAGCAGCAAAAATTTTCGCACGAAATTCTAAAGATCTATGATGATATACAAAAAATTCTCTAAAAAACGACAAAAATTTAGATTTTATCCCGACTCCCATAAAATGCCTCAATTAGTTTTAAGTTATACTTTAGTAAAATTGCACTCGCCTCTTCTTAGACCTGTGCAATGCCTCTTTTGAGCACCGCTTCAGGGTGGGAACACAGCAGAGCACTTGAATTTGGTGTGTGCCGCAGTCATCTGAGAAGGGGTTTTAAAATTCCATTCTTCAGATTATCGCACAAATTTTTAAATTTTTACTTGCAAAAGAGAAAAATGCTCTTTAAATTCCTCGCAAATTTTAGCAAAATTCACACCATCCACGCTTGGCTTATTCTTAAAAAAACTATCCATATTGTTAAAGCCGTCAATCAGCTCTTTTGACTTCACGCCGTAGCTTATAGAAATCCCCGCCTCGATAAATGCCGCAAGCTTATCGCAGTGTTTAAGCGCCTTACCGTCGATTGCGCTGAATTTATCTTCGTTTACATTTTCCATCGTACCTTCGTGATAGGCAGGCTTTTTCTCGCAAATTCTATTTTCAAACTCGTTTTTTACGAATTTTCCGTTTTGCTCTCTAATACCTAAAATATAGCTGAACTCATCTCTAAAGCTATCAGGCACGAAAGGTAAAATTCGCTCGTCAATGAGTCTCATCTCATACTCCGTTATGATCTCGTTTAATCCTTCAACTCCGTATTTCACAGGGCTTATGATGTCCCTTGTAAGGCTTTCTGGAAGGTCGTGAAAAAGAGCGCAAAAAAAGTTATTTTCAAGCCTTTTTGCACAAGCTTTAACTTCAAGAGAATAAAAATAACTCAAAATCGCAACCACAAGCATATGCCCAAGTACGGCGGTTTCGGGAATTCGCGGAGTTTGAGCCCAGCGCTTTTGAAAGCGAAGCCTTCCGCTTAGATCCACAAGCTTGGCTAACTTTTGATTCATCACTATTTTTCGCACGCCGATTAGCTCGTAATAGTCCTCAAGCTCCTCTTCAACCTTGCTTTTTAGCTCTTCTATATCGCTTAAAAACTGACTTGTCTGATATACGATAGAAAATTCCCAGCGAGTTGCAAGATAGCTTGCCGCCTTTAAGATAAGGCGCTCTTTGGCATGCTTTTTATCTTTTTTAAGCAGATAATTTCTAAGACGTTCTAAAAATTTGCCTCCGTCGATGTCGCGAACCAAATTTTCAAGTATATTTAGAACCCAGCCGTTTATCTGCTCACTCTTTTGCTTTTGTATCTGATGAAATACGTCAGGGCGAATATCAGTAACCACTACTCGCGCAAAAAACTCGAAAATTCCCGCTTCAATGATATAGTTCATATCAACATCGCGTTCTAGTTTTGCTATGAAATAAGCGATTATGAATTTATGAGCCTGCTTATCAAGTTCGACTAAATTCGTCATCTTCGGATAGTCGTTCCAGCGCGATATGGAGGCGGCTTTAAAGATATGCTCGATCAAATTTGCATTTATCATCATTTATCTTTTTTAACAACTCTTGCACGTTTTTCGCCTAGAAATTCAGGCTTTTTAAAACCTTCTTTTTTCGTTCCTCTCTTATCGCTGCTTCTTGAAGCGCTTTTAACTCTGGAACCTTTATCATCTTTGCTTCTATCGCGACTACCGTCTCTTTTGCTATCTCGTTTAGAAAAATCCTTAAAATCAGATCTTTTTTCTCTTTCAAAAGCAACTTCGGCAGTCTTTACAGGCTCAGGTAAAGCTTCTTTTAAAACACTTTCGGAGCAAATCTCAATAACGGTATGAACGTTGCCGCGTGGGTTAAAGTCGCCTATAATCTTCATCCATTTTGGTTCAAGCTTTCTTTCAAGCACGGAATAAATTTCGTTTATGCTGTCTTCGTGGCTTATATTTCTGTTCATAAAGCTATTTATATAAAGCTTGATCGCCTTTAATTCGACAACAAATTTTCCCGGAATATACTCAAGATAAATCGTCGCAAAATCAGGATAACCGCTCCTTGGGCAAAGACAACAAAACTCAGGCAAAGTAATCTTAATCTTATAATCTCTGTTTTGTTTATTTTCCCAAATTTCAAGATCACGCTCGACATCAAATTCCTTTAAAATTTTCTCACCGTATTTCATCTGCTCTTGCAAATTAACTTCATTAACTTCTTGCATACTTTTCCTTTAAATTTCTTTCGGTTTTTCTATATAAAAACCCTGCGCATAATCTGTATTATAAAGTTCTACCATATCTAAAAATTCAGCCTTATCTACAAATCTAATAATTGATTTAATACCTAAATCCTCCGCCGTAGAGTTTAAATTTCTAAAGATATTTTTAAATTTCTCATCGTCTAAATTTTTATTAAATTCGATGTCATAAATTATAAAATCAATCGGAAGATATTTTAGGTATTCAAAACCTGCGTTGTTACCGCCAAATTTATTTAAAGCAAATCTAAAGCCGAGGTTTTTATACTCGTTTATGATCTCTTTAAATCTGTTTATCTCATCATAAACAAGCTTTTCGCTAAATTCAAATATGATATTTTTAGGATCTATCTTGCCTTGATCTATAAAATCTTTTATAAATTTATTAAATTGTAAATTTCTAAGCGAAACTGCCGAAACTTCGATGATACAGGTATCTTCATCCGTTACTTTTGTCTCGCTAAATTTCTTAATAGAATTTATATCAAATAAAACTTCATAACCGTTTTTATTTGCGATATTTTGAGCTTTTTGCTTTGATATAAGGGCAAATTCCTCGGTATAAATTTTAACCAAAAGACTCTTTAAATTTTTACTATCTTTTAAATCTTTTACAAGCTGAGTTTGAAAGGTAAAATTCCTATCTAATATAGATTTACAAACCGAGCTTTCAAATTCATCCGTTATTGCAAATTTAGCATTTTCTTCGGAGCTTAATTTTTCAGCTAAAACTGAAATTGTTTTGTTTAACTTATTAGAATAATTTATATTAACAAGCTCAAATTTGATTTTTAACTCTATATCATCGATTCCGTCGGCTAAGACACTCTTTTCAAAAACGTTTAAAAAATGAAGCAGTTGTGAGCTTTTAGCGACGCAAAAAATCAAAAAGCTATCATTTGAGTATCTACCTATAAAAATCTCTTTAGATATATTTTTTCTCAAAAAAATATTAATATTTTTAATCAGTTTTTTAAGCAACAAATCGCTACTTTCAAAGCTATATCGTTCATTTAGATCATCTAAATTCCTAATTTTAAGCATTACGATGTTGCCGTCTTGCCTATGTTTAAATTTACTCATTTTTTTTGAAAGCAAATTTAAAATTTCAGCCCTGTTAAAAGAGCCCGTAACGCTATCAAGCACGCTTACTTTAAAGCTTCTATATATCATATAAACCGTATAATAAACCAAACACAAGCTTAAAATTGCAAGCAGAACTATCTCGTCATTGTCTAATTTTATATTGTCATTTCTTATAAAAATAAATAAAAAAACACCGGCAGTAACAATAAAAGGAAATGAGATCTCAAGAGCGAGTAAAAACCGCCTTGATCTCTCACTAAGTTCAGATCTTAACATCACACATCCAGGTGTTTAACGTCTTTTGCGTGCTCTTGTATATAATTTCTTCTCGGCTCTACCTCATCGCCCATAAAGAGATTAAATGTATCGCTGGCACTCATCGCATCATTTATATTTATCTGTAACAAGCGGCGATTTTCAGGATTCATCGTAGTCTCCCAAAGCTGATCGGGATTCATCTCACCAAGACCTTTATAACGCTGTATATAAGCACCTTTTTTAGCGTTTTTCTCGACTTCATCAAGAATTTCAATCACATCTTTAGTAAAGCTAAATTCGCGATCTTTTATCTTTTGATTTATATAAAGTGCCTCTTCATAAAGCGGATTTGTAAATAAATTTTCATTTACGACAAGCTCTTCAAGACCGCTTTCAGTCTGGACATAGATGCGAATTTCATCTTCATTTATGTATGAATTTAGGATATTGTATCCTTCATTTTCAAGGTATATTTTTAAAATTTCAAAAATTTCATTGTAATTTTTAGAAACTATATCAGGATTTTCTATCATATATCTAATCGCACTTAACACGTTAAATCGCTTCTCAAGCTCTTTTAACACGCTTCTATAAGCAGCTACTATTTTAAGAAAATCAATTAAATCCTTATTTCCGATTCCTTCAAATTCCACCCCTTCAATTCCCGTCTCAATCAAAAATTCATTCAGAGCCTTCTCATCTTTAAGATAAATTTCCTTTTTACCTTTTTTATAACGATAAAGCGGCGGTTGAGCAAGATATATGTAGCCGTTTTCAACTACAGGATTTAAAAATCTAAAGAAAAATGTTAAAAGCAGAGTTTGGATATGGCTTCCGTCAACATCGGCATCAGTCATTATGATGATCTTATGATAGCGAAGTTTTTCGGCATCAAATTCATCTCCGATACCACAACCAAGAGCTGTTATCATATTTTTAATCTCATCTGATTTTAAAATTTTATCAAGTCTTGATTTCTCAACGTTTAAAATTTTACCTTTCAGAGGCAAAATCGCTTGAAAAACTCTATCACGACCCTGTTTTGCAGAACCTCCCGCAGAGTCACCCTCCACTAAGTAAAGCTCGCTTATACTTGCATCTTTACTTTGACAGTCAGCCAATTTTCCCGGCAAGGTTCCTACGCTAAGTCCTTCTTTTTTACGAGTTAGATCCCTTGCTTTTTTTGCCGCTTCTCTTCCGCGAGCCGCCATTAAAGCCTTATTCATTATGGCTTTTGCTTCGATAGGATTTTCTTCAAAATACTTAACTAAAACCTCAAAAGTCATCTTTTGAACGATAGGTTTGACATAGCTTGAACCAAGTTTTCCCTTAGTTTGACCCTCAAATTGCGGCTCAGGAACTTTAACACTTACAACAGCAATAAGTCCTTCTCTGATGTCATCGCCCGTTATTTTTGTATCTTTTTCACGCACTGAAGCATTTGCTGCGATGTAGTTTGTTATCGCCCTAGTTAGACCCGCACGAAAACCGGCTTCGTGAGTTCCGCCGTCAGGAGTTTTGATATTATTTACGAAACTTAGTAAATTTTCGCTATAAGTTTCGTTATACATCAAAGCAAAATCAACTATTACATCCTCTTCACCACCGCTAAATGATACGGCTTTGCTAACCGGATTTGATCTGTTCATATCAGTTACAAAGCTCTCAAGTCCGCCTTCAAAGTGATAACTCTCGCTTCTTCCTGTGCGTTGATCTTTAAAATTTATAGTTATTTTTGGATTTAAGTATGCAAGTTCGCGAAATCTCTTAGTCAAAATTTCATCATCAAATTCAGTTACTTCAAATATACTGTCATCAGGCCAAAATTCAACCATAGTTCCGGTTCTATTTGTAGTTTTTATGATCTCCATTTCGCTTGTTGGAATTCCTTTGGCAAACTCTTGTCTATGAAGATTTCCGTCACGCTTAATATTTACAACCAATTTTTTTGAAAGCGCATTTACTACAGATACACCGACACCGTGAAGACCGCCTGAAACTTTATAAGTGTCTTTATCAAATTTACCGCCTGCGTGAAGCACGGTCAGTACAACAGTCGCAGCCGAAATTTTCTCGGTAGGGTGCATATCTACAGGAATTCCACGACCGTTATCGCTAATTATCGCTGAGCCTTCGTTTGTAATTTCAATATTTATCGTATCACAATACCCTGCCATAGCCTCATCGATAGAGTTATCCACAACTTCATAAATCATATGATGAAGTCCGTTTATATGAGTATCTCCGATATACATTCCCGGGCGTTTTCTAACGGCTTCTAAACCCTTTAAAACTTTAATATTTTCTGCGCCGTAATTTTTTTCCATAAAATAACCTTAATTATAAATTTATTGGCATTATTATCGTTTTTAGCTCATTTGAACTAACAGTAAATGCCAAATTTGAGTCGTTAAAACCAAGCTCGAAACTATCTTCTTCTATATTTGTTAAAAAGTCTATCAAATATCTGTTTCTAACGCCTACGAAAAATTCCTCGTCAAGTCCTGTTTGAAAATCAATCACAGTTCTAGCCTCTGAATTATCTTCGATAATACTTTCAAAAGTTATAGTCTGAGGAGCGAAAATTATCTTCATACTATCTGATAAAATTGATATAGTTTTAATTCCCTCTATCATCTTATCTCTGCTTAGTTTTAGTCGTTTTTTAATTTCTTTTGGAATTACTCTATCATAATCAGGGAATTTTCCGTTTATAAGTTTTGTGAAAAACTCAAAATTTGCACTTTGAGCTATCAAAATGTTTTCATCGTAATAAATCTCTATCTTATCGTAAAAAAGTTTTTGAATTTCACTTATTGCTTTTTTTGGAATTATAAGCGAAAATTCGCTTTGAGTCGGAGTTTCAAATTTAAATACACTTAATCTTTTAGTATCTGTTCCTACGATATTTATGTAGTTTTGCTTAATATCTATAAGCGCTCCGTTTAGTTCAAATTTCGGATTATTCGTATCTATACTAGGAAATATCTTTTTAAGGCTTCTTCCAAGCATTATAGCGTCTATATCAAATCTATTTTTACCATCTATAGTTGGGAATTTTGGAAAATCTTCAAATTTATACATAGGAAGTTTGTATTTTGAGTTTTTTTGTTTTATATAAAGGTAGTTATTTACCGTTTCAAGAGTTATCTCTTCGTCTTTTAGGCTTCTTATTATGTCAAGCAGTTTTTTTCCGTTTGCGGTAGCATTTCCTTCATCTAAAATTTTAACATTTGTAAGTTTGTATGCAAGTCCTATCTCGTGATCTGTGGCTTTGATGTTTAAAATACCATCTTTAGCGCAGATATATATGTGAGATGTTATAGCACTTAAATCCTTTTTTTCCAAGTAAGGATTTGTGTTTGTAACTATGCTTTCAAGAGCATTTTTGTTAATTACCGCCTTCATAGTTTTCTTCCTTTATTTTTTAAATTTCTTTTAGTATCAGTAGTAGGTATCATGAATATGTGAAAAACAGTTTCAAAGTTTGAAATTTCAGTATTTAGATAGTTAAAAACTAAATTTGATTTTTCACATTTATTCACATAATTCATCTTAAATTTTTATCCCTTTGTCAAAATTTTATTTTTAATCTCTTCAACTTTTATCTTAAAATACTCATCTTCATTTATCATTTCATTTATCTTTTTGATATTATGGCTAACTGCCGAGTGATCTTTCATATTAAAATAACTTGCTATTTGAGGCATTGAATTTGGCGTTAAATTTTTAGCCAGATATATTACGATTCGCCTTGCTTCAACGATGTTTTTAACTCGTGATTTACTCTTTATCTCGCTTGGTTTTATATTTAGCTCTTTGCTTACTATTTCGATTATGCTTTCTAAATTTATATTTTCACGCTTCTCTTTTATCTGATCTCTTAAGATATTTTTAGCAAATTCAAGGCTTATTTCCTGTCTCATAAGTGTGGCATAAGCGTTTAAATTTATGATTGCACTTTCGATTTCACGAATATTATCGCCCATATTTGTTGCGATATATTCGATCACGTCTTTAGTCAGATAAATTTTATCAAATTCGCATTTTTTCTTAATAATGGCTATCTTAGTATCAAGTTCAGGCGGAGTGATATCGGCTATTATTCCCCATTCAAAGCGGGTTCTAAGTCTATCCTCAAAGCCTTTTAGGTGTTTTGGCTGGCGGTCTGAAGTCATGACGATCTGACCGTTTTTCGAGTGAAGTTCGTTAAAAGTGTGAAAAAACTCCTCTTGAATTTTATCCGTTTTACCTAAAAACTGCACATCATCGATAAGTAAAACATCGCAGTTTCGGTATTTTTCACGAAATCTTTGCATTGAGTGGTTGTTGATATGATATGTAAAATCCGTGATAAACTGCTCGCTTGTGATACAAATCACCACTTTTCCGTTGTTTAAGCAAAAATTTCCTACAGATTGAAGCAGGTGTGTTTTACCAAGACCTGTCGGACCGTAGATAAATAGCGGATTATAAGCTCTTCCAAGTTGCTCGGCGGCTGTTTTTGACGTGATGTAGGCGTATTGATTTGAGTCGCCTACGACGAAATTTTCAAATGTATAGCTTGGATTTAAGAGGCTGCTTTGAGCTTTTATCTGATTTACATCTACTTTAGCAATTCTGCTTTGGGTTTTACTCTTTTGAGAAGTGATGTTTATATGCGGTTTTGCACCTGTTTTTACTTCAAAAAGATGAGCTATTTTGTCTGAGTATTTTGTCTGGATAAATTTAGCTATTAGTTCATTTGGAGCGTTAAATACCATAACTTCGGAGTTTGAAGCTTTTTCGTTAAATTTAAGCTGCTTTATATAACATTCGTATTCGGATTTTAAAATTTCGTGTCCAAGCAGCTCTAAAACCTCGTTTGCAAGCAAATTTATCCCTTTTCATTATAATGACTTTTCATTTTATCTTAAATTTCATAAAATCTTTGTTAAAATGCTCTTAGAATATGTTTTTCACAGCGTGAAAAAAACGTGAAAAACTTTTTATATGTTTCAGATTAAGGATGTGATGAAAATTTTAGGAATTGATCCCGGAAGTAGAAATTGCGGCTATGCGATTATCGAAAAAACTGCGTTAAAAACAAATTTGATTGAAGCAGGACTTATAAAAATTAAGCCCGATTTGCTTCAATATCAGATAACGCAGCTTTGTGAAGGGCTTGATCTTATCTTTAAAAATCATAAATTCGATGAAGTTGCGATTGAGGATATATTTTTTGCGTATAATCCAAAAACGGTTTTAAAGCTGGCTCAGTTTCGAGGTGCGTTAAGCCTTAAAATTCTCCAAATTCACGGAGAATTCGCAGAATACACGCCGCTTCAGGTGAAAAAGGCCGTAACAGGCAAAGCAAAGGCGGATAAGGAACAAGTTGCTTTTATGGTAAAGAAAATTTTAGGTATCGCTAAAGATATAAAACCGCTTGATATAACCGACGCTATCGCGGTTGCGCTAACTCATGCAAATAATTTGCGGATAAGAAAAAATTAAAGGAGATAAAATGAGGAAAATTTTGGTTGTTTTAGCTGTTTTTACATCGCTAAATTTATTTGCAAACGAGACCGTAAAGGATGATTATATTATCTGCAAACATTCAAATTTAGGCTCTGAAAATAAAAATGTGACAAAAGTAAAGCAGTTTATAAATATAAGCGCTACTGCCTCTGAAAGCGGTTTAAATAAACATAGCTTAAGAAAAACCTGCGCTGCTTTAAACTGCGTGATCGATGATAGCTTGGAAAATAAACAAGCTTTTTTAAAGAGCGCCGCGCTTACGATACTAAACTCAGATGACGAGATATCCGATATGGCGGTTGATTATTTTAGCTCGCGCGAGTTTGAATTTGCTAGAAAGTTAAGACACAAAGAGCTGGTTTCAAAATTTGGATGTGATTATAAACTTGTGCCTTTTGAAACAAGAAACGGCGTCAATAAAGTCTTTGTAAAAGCTTTTGTCATGGTTGATGGTAAAGAGGCGGCTAAGATCGAAATCAACGGCAGAGTGCTTGCCATAAGAGGAAAATTTGGCATGGTACAAGACATGCAGGTTTATAATCTGAAATTAAAAGAGATAAAAGAGTAAAATTATTGTTTGATGCCTAAAAATTTAAGTATTTTCTGAATTTGAATCTGTTTTTAATATTTTTTGTTTATATAAATTTAAAATTTTTAAGTAATTTTTGAAATATATTAGTATTAAAAAATTAAAATTTTAAATATATAATTTTAATTAAAATTATATATTTTAATATTATTTATATTTTTTTAAGCTTTTAATCAAACAACAATCAAACAAATTTATTTCTATTTAGCCCATATAGGCACATACATTCTTGCTTTTGAACCAACAGTCTCATCATGTATAGCAATTTTATTGTCTTCAATTGTAAAATTTATAATTTTTGATGCCATTGAGCTGTTTTTGGCGTCTATTCCAAACCTGTCTCTCAAAGTTGTATTAGTCATATATTCGTTTTGTATATATTTTAAACAACAATGCAGATAACAAGCTCTAATTTTGTCCTCTTTGTACATATCCTTTAGTTCTTTATGGGCAAACAAAATAGTCCGCGTATAGCCATTTATAGCTTCAAAAGCAGGTGCAGGTAGCTGATAAAATTCTGTCCAATGAACTACTTTATCTATACCGCTTCCTCTCTCTTCGCATATATTTATCCTTCTCATAAAAGAAGCCAATCTCTCATTTCTTGACTTTGGAGGATTGTCTAAAAACCTATCCGTATTTATAAGTGGTTCACCTGGATTTGTTATTTCTATCCTGTTGTCGTAAATTTCTATCATAATAGAATTACCACTTTGCAAAAAATCTTGATGTATTATGGCATTTGCAACTAGCTCTCTTATGCAAATTTCAGGATACATTTTTATCTCTTGCCTAAAGACTTTATCTATTACTTCATTGGTAGGCAAGATATTATTTATATAATTTATTAACCCTTCAAAACCAACCGCAAAGCCTCTTTTGCCTTCAATTTCGTTTTTAGTATTAACTTTTGAATTTCCCTTATATTGTATAACTCTTATGACTTTTCTTTTTAAATTTGTAAAATTATTTAAATCTTTTGCAAATAATATAGCACCTAAATTTGTGATATCATATTTACCATTATCTAATTTAATTATCATTTCATCTTTGGCAAGAAAATCAATTATATATTTTCTACTATCAGGCAATGGCAATTTTAATAGTTCAAAATATTTTGGATAATCCAATAAATCTAAAATTTCTATATCATTAAGGTTGTTTGCTGCTATTTGCTTTTCAAAAGGAGTTTTATCAAACGCTCTCCAAAGCTCTTTTTCTTTTTCTGGTAGTTCTCTCAACTTTTTCTTGTTTTCGCCAAGTCTTATATATTCTTTACCCTCAAAAGATACTGGATGTTTATCAGCCGATGCTATTTCTAGTAAAACAATATTTTTTATTGTCAATAGAAATTTCATAAAATTTATAGTCTATTTTTGGTTCAAGTAGTCTTAATATCCAATTATCCAAATTTTCATTACCTTTTTTAGCTGTTGATGGTTTAAAGGTTGTTCCTATTATCTCATGAGTTTTATCATTTACTCCCCAAATTATATATGCATTTGGTTTGTTGTTTAAAGTAGCTGAATTTGATAGAGCACTAATATATTCTCCTATTAGATGTGGATCTTTGTTATCTTCTTTAAATTCTATCCATTCAGTTTCATTTGAATATTTTATAAATTCTAGGACTAAAGATTTGATATATTCACTATCCCTTGTGATCATTTTTACTCCGACTTTTTATTATTTACGATGTGATTTTCGTAAATAAATTTATGCTCATCAGGCAATGTGCCGTAAATTTTATGAGCAAGATCTCTGATCTCCCAAAGAGCGGATTTTGAGCTTCTAAGCGAGAGGAAATTTTGAAGGCTTCTAGCGTTTACGCTCCAAGTAAGCTCGGTTTTATAGCACTCAGGCAAGCAGTATTTAACTATATCAAGGCTAGTTGTAGTCGTAGCTAAAATTTCGCGCAGATTATCAAGCGCTTTTATGCTTGCGTTATCAATTAGCTCGTTACCCGTTAGTACGATATATCTGCTTGCATTTTCAAAGTCGCCTAGCTCAAATTTCGCCTCATTTTTAAGCTCTTTTAGCGTGTAGCGAGTGGATTTGACGCTTAGGCTTGCTATGCGGTGGCGGGCTAGCTCTTGAAGAAGTGCTCGTGAAATTCCTTGGATATAGAAGTTATAATACAAATGCTCAAGCGTGCTTGCGTGCTTGTATTTGTTGCCCACGCGATCAATCAGCTCGATATCCTTTTCACCTCCATTATCACCCTTGTCAAAGCTTTGCCAGCAGGTGCGAATCGCGTGCGAGCAGATATTAAGAGGGGTGAAATTTAGAAGTGTTACTTGCATTTTAACTCTTTATTTTTGAAATTTAATGTGTAAATTTAGCTAAAAATTGATGAAATTTGGGTTAAATTTAAGGGGCGTTAAATAGCCCCTAAGAGTAAATAAAAGGATTAATTTTTAAGCTGCAAGAGTGTATTTAACATCTCGTTGCTTGTAGTGATCGTCTTTGAGTTGGCTTGAAAGCCGCGTTGAACGACGATTAGTTGAGTTAGCGAACGGCTTAGATCGACGTTACTCATTTCTAAGCTTGAAGCTGAAATTTTGCCCCGCCCTGCGGTGTTTGCCGCACCTATGATAGGATCGCCCGAGTTTGCCGTCATTGAGAATAAATTCCCGCCTTCGCTTACTAAGCCTTCGTTGTTTGTAAATTTAGCTACCGCAACTTGCGCAAGCCCAAGGCTGCGACCGTTTGTAAATGTGCCTACTAGAGTGCCTGACTCATCTATCCTAAGTCCGTTTAGTTCGCCTCCGGTAAAGCCGTCTTGACTGATGTCGCTTGTGCTTGAGTCGTTATCATAACTTGTCATGCCCGTAAAGCCTTGAGTATTGCCTAAATTTAGCTCTATATGCTGACCTTCCGAAGAGCCGTTTGCCGCACCGAATGTAATACTCGCAGGGCTGTATGTGCCAAGCGAACCGTCGGCGTTAAATCTTATATATCCTGTTATTACATTGGACGGCTCATCTGTTGTGGTATCGAAATTTATCTTGTTTGGCTCGGCGACTTGAATTATCATCGTCCATTCCGTTCCGTTGTTTTCGGTATAAGCGCGCTTTGTGAAGTCAAGTTTTACGTTGTGTTTTGCGCCAAGACTATCAAACACGTCTATACTTGAGCTATGGCTTGCCATATGAAGGCTATCGGTTACGCGCTTTGATTCACCGCTACTTAGCGAACCTTGTAAAACCGCCATTGATTTATGGAATTTAACATTTTCTGTCACGTTATTTTTAGCGTTGCTTAGAGCGGTTATCGTTAGATACATGTTGTGGTCGTTATCTTTTGTATCAAAGGTTAAATTTGTAACCTTAGGATTTCCAAAATTTGGAGATAGAGGGTCAGTCTCTATCGTTCCGTCTGTTTGATCGCCGTCATCTTTATTTACGGCATCTCCTTTTGGATTTTTTACTTGAAACTGTCCATACTCATTTACGGTTACTTCAACACCGTCGTTTTTATTTATCTCTAGGTCTTGATTGTTATTATCTACCGTTGCTGAAAAAGCGGCATTATTAGGAGTTCCGTTTGCGGCATTTTCTATAGTAGTTCCCGTATAGTTTATCCAAAGTCTAGCGTCTTCTTGCATAGCTTCGCGCAGATCTTCCGTGCTAGTTACTTTTCTTTCTATTGAGTCATTATATACATGAGCCGAAGTCGTTCTTGTTTTACTATAAGTATATTGATATGCAGTTATGATGTTTGTAGTTACAAATTGATTTCCTATGTTGCTTCCGGGATTTACCGTCATTTTGATATTTTTAGTCTCTACTGATGTTCCAAGGTTATTTCTGTTTGTTAGTACAAGCTGATTTCCGTTTGTTACGCTTGCCTCAACACCTGTTTTATTGTATTTTTCGTTTATTGCGGCAGCTAGTTGGCTTATATTTAGGATATTTCCCAGCTTGATATTTTCACCGTTTAAGTTTATATCAAGAGTTCGTGCCGCAGGAAAATTTCCAAGCGGATCAGCACCTACACTCATGGCTCTTGTTTTAGCGTCTGCGTAGCTTACCCAAACTCCTTGACCTTCTCTTAGGTTGTAAGCATCTCCGTCATTGTTAAACAGCACTCCAAGATCAGCACCTCGCTCTTTTAGTCTTTGCTCGCCGTTTTTGGTAGTGTAAAACTCATTTTCTCCGACGTTATTTTCATCGTGTTTTTCGTTTTCTGTTTTTATCTTATCAAGAGGAGATTTTTCTACCCAGCCTGAATACTGATCAAGTTGGTAGATAGGAATCTTTTTAGTACCTACGCTATCGCCGCTATCTAAATTCGCTTTTAGTGCGATTTGAGTTGTAGCGCGTGCAGGAGTAGTAAGCCCCGGTGGGATTATGATATTTTCTATCGGTCTTGTCGGATCTATCTCGCCAGTTGTTTCATCTCTCATCCAGCCTTGAACGATATGTCCGCCGTTATCTACGAAATTTCCAACACTGTCGCGTGAGAAGTCACCGTTTCTGGTATAAAGTCTTGTTTTGCCGCCGTCCGGACTAACTATAAAAAATCCGTCACCTTGAAGCGCGATATCAGTCTGCTTATCTGTAGTTTGAAGCGAGCCTTGTTTGAAAATTTTTGTAGTAGTATTTATCTGGGCTCCAAGACCTACTTGAGTGGAATTTAGTCCGCCGTGTCCGTTTTGTGGAGCGGTAGCTACGCGTGAGGTTTGGTATATAAGATCATCGAAATTTGCACGTGAATATTTAAATCCGACTGTATTTACGTTTGCGATGTTGTTGCCCTCAACGTCCATTGCTATTTGGTGAGCCTGAAGTCCCGTAACTCCAGACCAAAGAGATCTCATCATAATTTTATCCTTTTAGTAATTTGCAAAGATAAAAGCAAAAGATGTTCCAAAAATTTAAGAGAGATTTTTTAAATTTACAAGAGCGATAAAAACTAAAATTTTAAGTATGAAAAATCTTAGCAGGCAGGTTAATTATACGTAACCGCCTGCTAAAAGAGAATGAGTTATAGCACCATCGCGCCGATAACTGCGCCTATCATTAAAGGGATATTGAAAAATAAAAATGTCGGCACGCAAGTATCGTAGATATGGTTGTGCTGTCCGTCGGCGTTAAGTCCGCTTGTAGGCCCAAGAGTGCTGTCGCTAGCGGGGCTTCCCGCATCTCCAAGAGCGGCTGCAACGCCCACAAGCAAGATAATCGCCGCAGGGCTAAATCCAAGCTGAAGAGAAAGCGGCACGTAGATAGAGGCTATTATAGGTATGGTTCCAAAGCTCGTTCCTATACCCATCGTTACCAAAAGTCCGATAGCAAGCATCATGATCGCGCCTCCTATCTTGCCGCCTGCGATATCGCTAGCGAAATTTACAAGTTGCTCGATACCGCCGCTCTCTCTTAAGACAGAGCCAAAACCGGCTGCAACTAGCATAATAAATGCGATAAATCCCATCATCGCAAGCCCGTTATCCATGATCTTATCTACTTTTTTGTATTCGATTCCTTCAAAAGCTATCATTATTATAAGCCCTATTAGAGCTCCAAGAGGTAAGGAATTGGCATAAAGCTGGATGCAAAATGCAACTACAGCTCCTGCTAATACTGCCCATTCTTTGTGTGTCATGGTAAGTCTCTTTGCTATTTCGGCATCTCTGGTTTCTTTTTCTTCAAATGTTGTGGTTTGGTACTTTCTTTTTTTAGAGTAAAAGACAAAAACAGCTAAAAGCAGACCCACTAGCATAGATGCGCCGCCTATCCACATAACGCTTGTTATATCGCTTAAATTTACGACTACGCCGTTGTTTTCAAGCTCTTTTTTGATGATGTTGTGAAAAAGCAGACCAAATCCCACGCTAAGGCTTACGTAAGGCGCTTTAAGTCCGAATGTAAGTGCGCAAGCTAGGGCTCTTCTGTCCAGTTCAAGCTTGTTCATAAGCGGCAAAAGCGGCGGTATAAGTATAGGTATGAAAGCAATGTGAACGGGGATTAAATTTTGAGAAAAGCACGCTATAAACGCTATAGAAAGCACGAAATAAGTTCGCTTCTTGCTTAAAATTTTGCTTATGGCGTTTATCAAAATCGCAGTTAAATTCGTATTAGCGATAGCCGCCGCAAGCGCACCTAGCAAGATGTAGCTAAGCGAAGTTTCTAAATTTCCTTTCATGCCCGTTATAAGCGTAGATGTGGTAGCCGATAAAGTATCAAAAAAACCTGAAATTCCATTTATGTCGCTTTGAGACATTATGCCTGCTACAAGCGCTGAAATCAATATTGCAAGCAATATATTAAATCGCAACAAACAAAGCACAGTCATGATAATTATACTAACAACAACAGGATTTGCAAGTAACATAAATTTCCTTTTTTAGAAAATAGAATTACAGATTATACAAAAATAATTTTGAAAAAATCGACAAAATTTTAATTTTATTTATATTTCATTTGAAGAAAAATACATAAAATATCTATTTTTTTATTACTAAAAGCACTAAAATAGTAAGATTTTTAATCTTATATTCTGAATTAACATCTTAAAACAATTTATCAGTGTTCATATTTTAATAAAATTTTAGATAAAATCTAAGCCAAAATTTATAAATGATAGGAAAGACATGAGAAGCGATATCATAAAAAAAGGCTACACAAGAGCGCCTCATCGCTCGCTTTTACGCGCTACGGGACTTAAAGACGAGGACTTTGATAAGCCGTTTATCGGCATCGCAAACAGCTTTATAGAGATAATTCCGGGGCATTTTTTCCTAAATCGCTACTCTGAAATTTTAAAAGACGAAATTCGCAAAAACGGCTGTGTGCCGTTTGAATTTAACTGCATAGGCGTAGATGACGGTATCGCGATGGGGCATAGCGGTATGCTTTATAGCTTGCCAAGCCGCGAGATCATAGCAAATTCGGTTGAAACGGTTATGAACGCGCACGCACTTGACGCGCTTGTTTGTATGCCAAACTGCGACAAGATCGTGCCTGGAATGGTTATGGGCGCACTTAGAGTAAATGTACCGACCGTCTTTGTAAGCGGCGGTCCGATGAAAAAGGGTTACACAAAAGATGGCAGGCCGATTGATCTTGCTACGGCGTTTGAAGCGGTGGGTAAATTTGAAACCAAAGAGATAAGCGAAGCCGAGCTAAAAGATATCGAGTGCAACGCCTGTCCAAGCGGTGGAAGTTGCTCGGGAATGTTTACTGCAAATTCGATGAATACGCTTTGCGAGGCGATGGGCATAGCTCTAAGCGGCAACGGCACGATACTAGCGCTTACTCCTGAGCGAGAAGAGCTTGTGAGAAAAGCGGCGCGTAGAATTTGCGAGATCGCGCTTGATGAGAGATTTAAGATACGCAATATCCTAAACGCAAAGGCTGTCAGAAACGCACTTGTAGTTGATATGGCGATGGGCGGAAGCAGCAATACCGTGCTTCATATGCTTGCTATCGCGCGTGAGGCGGGAGTGGATCTGCAAATTTCAGAGTTAAATGAAATAAGCTCAAACATCGCTCACATAGCCAAGATAAGCCCAAGCTTGCCAAACGTACACATGGAAGATATCGGGCGAGCGGGCGGAATGAATGCGGTTATAAAAGAAATTTCGCGCCGAGATAACGGAATGCTTCATTTAGAAAATTTAACCGTTTCGGGCGAAACTCTGGGCGAACGAGTGGGAGCTAGCGAGATAAAAGATGAAAGCGTGATCCATAAAGTCGAAAATGCTTATTCGCAGGTTGGCGGACTTGCGATTTTGTTTGGAAATTTAGCCGAGCAAGGATGTGTGATAAAGACGGCAGGCATCGTGGGAGAGCGTAAATTTAGCGGTAAGGCGGTTTGCTTTAACTCTCAAGATGAAGCGATAGAGGGAATTTCAAGCGGTAAGGTAAATAAAGGCGACGTGGTCGTCATACGATACGAAGGTCCGCGCGGAGGCCCCGGAATGCAAGAGATGCTAAGTCCTACCAGCCTAATCATGGGTCGCGGACTTGGTGCTGACGTGGCGTTGATCACGGACGGTAGATTTAGCGGTGCGACAAGAGGACTGAGTATAGGGCACGTAAGCCCCGAAGCTGCTGAAGGCGGTATGATAGGACTACTTCGTGACGGCGATATAATCGATATAGACGTGGATACTTATAGTATAAATGTGCGCTTAGACGAGGCTGAAATTTCAGCTCGCAAGGCGAAATTTACGCCGCTTGAAAAGGAGCTAAATTCTCGCTGGCTAAGACAATATCGCAAACTTGTAACAAATGCTAGTAGTGGCGGTATTTTAGAGGCTTAAAAATTTAAGAAGGTTTTGTATATGTTTGAAGGAAATTTAAGCTATAGTGATTTAGAGGATATTAAAAATGAGCTTAAAGATGTAGCTAAGATAAAATTTGATCAGCCAAAAAAGTATTTAGCGGAATCAAATGAGATTTTAGAAAATATTGTAAATATAAATTCGTCCGAATCTCAAAAAATAAAGCTTCAATCATTACAAAAACGCTACAAAAGTACTGAAGACACAAAAAAAATTTTAGAGTATTTAGACGAGGATATATGCAGTAGAGATTTTGAACTTCTGCCTGAAGCATCAAAAGATATGATTTTAAAATTTGAAACTATTTTAGAAAAGCTCGAAGAGTTAAATTTTAATACCTCACCAAAATCTTTAAAGATAAAAACGGAAAATTTTAAAAAGCTAGAAGAGTTATTAGTCTCTCAAGAGGAGCTAGTAGAGGATTACTTGGCTTCTATATCAAAAGATGAAAGAGTAGAGCTTTATAGAGAATTTCTTAAAAATGAGAGTGAAATTTATAAAATTTACAACAAAACCTCCAGTGTTTTATCTACAAAGTTGTCAAATTTTAAAGAGCTGTCGATTGTCCGTATAAAAAATTCCATGAAAAATGATCTTTTTTATTGGTTTAAATTAATTACTAAAAACATTACGATATCTTTTTGGATTTTAGTGTTTATAGGCTCAGCTATCTGCTCTTTTTACTTTTTTAGTATTAAAAAAGTTCCGCAAATAAATTTGGACGAGCTTATGCCGTTAATAATTTTTGCTAGTTTTGCAGCATTGTTTTGGCTTAGTTGTATTGTTTTATCCTCTATGTTTTCTTGTTATTTTTTATATAAGACCAATTACAAAAAGCAGTGGATTTTTGTAATTAGCCAATTTTACCTTTTGTTTTTACTTGCACTACCTTTTCTATCCAATTATATAAGCGAGGAAGATACATTTGGTTTTGTTTTGAGTTACTACGAACAGTTTTTAATATTTTACCTTGTTTTTATTTCAGTATATTTTGTATTAAATATCATTAAATACTCTAAGTCAAAATTGGATGATACCTTCCTTTTATCAGTATTTCTTGCTCCTGAACTATTATTTATAATTTTTGTATTAGACATATTTATTCATGATAAATATGATGGTCTAGGTATGCTCTTATTGATATACATACTTCTCTTTTTTGTTATTGCAAGGTTGTTGTCTTTAAGTAAAAACTTTGAGTATAAACCCGTTTTGTTTATTACTCTATTAATTTCATTTATTTCAACATATTTTATAAGCCCAAATTTAGTAAGCATAATAAATCTTGCAAATTACAAAGAAAATTTTACGATAAAAAAAGAATTTATCCCAAAAGAGATTTTGAATTTGCCTCTTTGTTTTGAAGGGTATCATCTAGCCTGTATAAATGAAAATCTAAGCGACGATAAAAAAATAAAGATTGACAACCTTGTAGTAGAGGTGAAATCCGAGGATAGATACTATTTTAAAGCCGAGATTAAAGACGGCTTTAAGTTTCCTATCTCTAAAAAACAATATTTTGAAAACCTTTTAAAAGATAGTTGCGATGAAAACAGTTCTATACAATTGTTAGACCACAACGATACACATATTGCTATTAAAAATTACAAAAGTCTTTTTTGTAAACCTAATTTAAAAAATAACGGCGAATTTATTAGAAAATTTAACATACACAAAAAGAATATAGAAAATTAATCTTATAATTACACTTTGTAAAAACGATTTTTTCAACGTGTAATTATTTAGGTGTCTATAAACCAAAGTACAAGTATCTATTTCTCACATAAGTATAAAATTCATATTACACATCTTTTATTTGATAAAAATGTAATAGTTTAATTGATAATTTTAAGTTATTAAATTAGTTATGATAAAACAAATATAAAATAAACAATTAAATAACAAAAATTTAAAAAAAAATTAAAATTTATTATATTATAATATAAATACTTAATAACATTAACAATAAATATTATAAAATATTATTAAAAAAAATCATAGTTTAAGGAGAGCAAAATGAGTTTTAGGCAAAAGATAATTACGTCCGTGTCGATGCTTTTAATAGTTCTGGTAGGCATACTTACATTTATTAACTACACAAGTACTAGAAACATGATATCTAAGTTAAATGAAGAGAATTCTATGGTTCTTGTAAAACAGTTCGATAGAAGGATTGAGACGTGGATTAATATAAAAAAAGAGATTGTAGAGACAGTTCAGCCTATGATATCTATAGATGATAAAGATATAAATCTTAAGCTTTTAAAATCTATAAATAGCGGCGGACATTTTTTGTCTACTTATTACGGCTTTGAAGATGGCGAATTGATGTTTGATCTGTGGGTTCCTACACAAGATTATGATGCAAGAAAGCGTGGTTGGTATATGCAAGCAAAAGAGAGCAGAAGCACTATTATAACCGAGCCTTATGTGGATATGGTAACAAATAAGATAGTTACTACTATGGCTACTCCTATAACGAGAGACGGAAAATTTATAGGAGTTTTGGGAACCGACGTTCCGCTTGATGATATAGTTGATATGTTTCAAGGAGATGATGTAAAAGAAATTCCGGGGTATTTTGCATTGTTAAACAAAAGCGGTAAGCTTATTTTGCATCCTGATTCAAATATCATCGGTAGAAATATTGGGGATTTAAATCCTTCTCTTCAAAATTTACCTTCTACTACAAACAAAAAATTTGATGGAATTTATTATTATAATTATGGCGGTGAAGATAAAATGCTTTCGTTTTCAAACATCGGAGATACAGGACTCGTGGTACTTTTTATGGCAAGGCTTGATGATGCGATGGCAATTAATGCAAAAAATACAACCTTTAGTATAATGGTGGGTGCCGGAATTGTTATCATAGGTATATTATTTATTGTCTTTCTTCTTAAATCACTTTTTAAACCGGTTATAAATTTGATGCAACTTTCAGAAGATCTAGCTGTGGGAGAAGGCGATTTGACTAAGCATTTAGACTTCAACTCTAAAGATGAGCTTGGTAAGATAAGCTCAAATATGAATCAATTCATTGATAAAATAAGAGTTTTGATTAGTGAGGCAAAAGATAGCAGTAATGAAAATTCGTCTTTATCAGAAGAGTTAAGCGCAACATCAAAAGAGATAAAAACGAGAGTTGAGAATGAATTTAGTATCATCCAAGGTATAGCTAACGATATAAATATGGTATCTGAAAGCTCACGGAGTTCAAACAAGAGATCGAGCGAAGCTAGTGAAAATCTAAATTCAGTTAGCATAACTCTTGAAAACACAAAAGAAAACATTATAAAAACTGTAAATAGTATAAATAATGCCGCTCAAACTGAGCAAGAATTATCTCATAGACTTCAAAATTTAGTTCAAAATACTGAAGATGTAAAAGATGTGCTAAAGGTGATAAATGATATAGCCGATCAGACAAATTTGCTTGCTTTAAATGCCGCCATAGAGGCGGCTAGAGCAGGAGAGCATGGACGTGGATTTGCCGTTGTGGCAGATGAGGTAAGACAACTTGCCGAAAAAACCTCAAAGAGCTTAGTCGAGATAAACAATACAGTCAATTTAATCACTCAGTCGGTAAATGATACTTCTATAATGATGAATGAAAATTCGAAATTTATAGCCGAAGTAGCCAATGAATCAAACAGATCTCAAACCGAGATAGAAGAGACCTCAAGGTTGCTTAAAGAAGCGATATATAAGACCAATCTGGCTTCCGAGGAAGTTAGTCGTATGGCGATGTTGGTAGAGAAAAACACTCAAAGCTTTGCAATTGTAAATAAGCTCTCCGAAGAGAATACCAAGAGTGTTGAGGAAATTTCAAAAGCTTCCGATATGCTAAATCACCAAGTAGAAAGTCTAAACGATAAATTAAATCAGTTTAAGAGCTAATCAAGCCTTAAAATTTTAAGGAGCATTTTTAATGCTCCTTTTTTAAAAACGATAATCTAAATTTAGACGCAAAGTTCTACCTGGTGCAGGAATTAAGCCTTGATTGTTAGCATCAAGGTAGTAGCGGTTTGTTAAATTATCAATAGTTGCAGATATGGTTAAATTTGGATTTACCTTATAGTGGGCATATAAATCAACTAGACTATAAGGTTTCCATTCCGCACTGCTTGTATCTCCTCCCGGACTTTCAGGAGAAAAAATAGAAACTATGCGTTTTCCATAGTGGCTGTATCTGGCACCTATATCTAATTTTTTAGCCAAGATTCTTGTGCCTATTGTTGCGGTTATGGTTGTTTTTGGAGGCAGTGTGTTTCCTATATTGCTATCAACAACTCCGCCGTCAAAGCACTCTTGTCTATCTGTTGCTACTCCTTTTTGAGCCTCTTTGCGACAAAATTTGGTTTTTAAATAATATGTCATACCTACTTGATAATAAAAGCTTTTCATATCGAAGTAGCTTGAAGCTTCTATTCCTCTATAAAGGGCACTTTTTATATTTGTGGTTTGGAGTATCCCCCTCTTTTTAGTAAAGGTTCTGGTTAAGTAATCTTTAGTATAATTATTAAAAAATGCAAATTTAAATCCAATTACACTATCTTTTTTTATATAGTCATTAAATAATAAATTGGTTCCGACCTCCCAATTCTTTTGTTTTTCCGGTTTTAATGTGGATAGTGAGCCGTCACCGCTTTGCATACTAAAGCCTCTTGATGCTTGAAAAAGGCTTGGGGAGCGAATAGCTTCGGCGTATTTTATGTATAATTGAATTTCATCGGTAGGCTCAAAGGTAAGCATGGCAATAGGAGAAAAGCCTTTGTTTTTGATAGGTGGTGTGTACTCTTTCGTCGCTATCGGTTTGCCGTCTGGATGGTATCCGTGAAATTCTACTAAAGGCTGATAGTCTATCGTTTTGCTATTGATATAGCGCCCGCCTATATCGGCAATTAACCAATCCGTAAGCGGATAATTTGCCCAAGCAAACAGACTCTTTTCGTTTCTTTTGGCGTCACGGATATAAAGAGGTGCGATAGCATCTTTTGGATAGCCCTTTTTTTCAACTCTCGCTTGAGCATTTCTTGGCTGATGAATTCTTTCGGTGGAAAATGAGATTCCGTAGTTTAGCGTAAGCGGATTTTCATTAAGTTCGAATATTGACTTGTTGTTTATGTTTATACCGTATTGCTTTGATAGCGTAAAGTATGCGTGTCGACTATCATGATGTCCATACTCTTCATAAAAAGGAGTAAAATTTGAAGAGTCGCTTCTGGTAAAGTATCCACTAATATTTAAATTTATATAAGGATTCGAAGGATTAAAAATATACTTAGAGCTGTAAGAATCAACTTTTACCTCAGAGCCTTCTCCTTGAAGTGCTCCGTCTCCACGAAAACTAACTAAAGAAGGCATCATTTCTCCAAATTTGCTTCTATACCCCCTATATGCTAAATTTACGGCATGATCTTCGTTGTAAAAATTTACCTTAGCCAAATATGACTCGTTGTCTTGAGATGTATTTAGTATCTCTTCTCCCGAGCGATAATATGTGTAGCCGTCTTGGTTTTTAAATATAAGTCTTCCTGTAATTACTTCTTCTTCTACGGCAGGAGTTCTGCCTTTTCTTGGCACTACTTCAAGATCATAGCTCCTATATTGAATTGTTTCTATTTCAGGGACAGGTCCGTGCTTACCGGTAAAGTAATTGCCTTGAACTTTTTTAGCATAACCAAGCACAATATCTGCATTTTCCCATTTTTTAGTAAATGCTAAACTCGTATTGTAGCTATTTCCTAGTTTTGAAAAAGGATTTTTTGAGGAGTATCTTGCATCAGGCTTGTAGGTTTGCTCTTTACAAAGACCCGAATGATTTGTTTCGCATTTTTCTATCCATTTTGTTCTATAGCCTCCTCTTGTATTGTAAGCAGGTTTTTTAACGGTATTTGACATTGTTCCTAAAGTAAAGCGAAATCCCCAGTCTTTTTCGGAGTCTTTGGGACTTATATCTTTGTATGATATCGTATTCATCCTCACGACTCCTCCTGTGGCACCTATTCCATCTGCTTTTAAAGACGGCCCTTTTTCTATCTCCACCTGAGAGATTAAATCAGGATCTAGGAAAGTTCTGGTACTTGAGCCTGCATATCCTTGCCATGAAGGAATAGATTGCAATGAATCATCAATTACTATCGGAACTCTATTTTCGTTTTGGATACCTCTGATATTAACGGATATGGCTCCGCTGTTACGTTTGTTGCCTACCATTACGCCTGGAATTCCGCTTAGAAAATCGCCGACCGAACTTCCTCTAAAGCGAGAAATTTTTGTTTCATCAAGATAAGAATAAGATCCTGCAGAAGTGTAGCTTTTTAAAGCCGTATTATCATAACCAGAAGAGGTAACTTCACCTGTAACTTTCACTTCTTGTAGATCAATTATTTCTCTTGTCTTATCATCTTTAGCCAAAAGCCAAGAGCATGATAATGCTATAGCTACTACTATGCTTAAAGATTTATTTTTGTAATGATATGATAAATTTGGGATTTTATCCATGCAATATCTCCTTAAAATATTTTTAATGAATAAAATTATAATACAGTATAAATTAAATTTAAATAAAAATGATTATCAATTTATAAATCATAGTATTAATGAATTAGAGGTATAACATGTTTTATTTTTTATGTTTCTAACTGAAATTTAAAATGATGTATTTGTATTGAGTTATAAGTATAAGCCAATAGATGCTAGTTGAACTATTGGCTTAATATTAATTTATTTATCTTCTAAATTATCAAAATATCTCTCAGGATATTTCTCAACTTGATTTATGTTTAAAAATACGAATTTGTAGCCTAAAAATAGGGCTAAAATCCAAAGAAAAAGAAAGAAAAGCGAAGTACTCATCAAGGCTCCTTAATATGCGTGATGATCGTTTTTGATCTCGTTTTGGGTGATTTTGCGACTATCCATCGCGCGCCAAACCACAAAGATATACCCAAGCACAAACGGCACCAAAAAGCTTACATAAGCCATCACACCAAGCGTATAGTGGCTTGAGCTTGCGTTTTGTATAGTAAGCGAGCTTTGCAAATTTGAAAACGACGGATAAAAAGCCGTGTTGTTAAGTCCGGTAATCAAAAATAGCCCCGTTACCACAAGCACTACGCCCACGCCAAAAGGCACTATGCCGTAGATACTTGTTGTAAATGCGCCTTTATAAATTCCGTATAAAACAAGCACTAAGCCAACTAGCATCATAAGTGTCACAAAAGGAAGTTTTATCAAATTCATTGCGTATTTAAATCCGACTAGGCTTACCACACCTTGCGCATCGTATTCAAAGCCAGTTTTTGTAAAAATCCAGATAGCAAAGATCAGGAAAAACGGCAAAAACAGAGCTGTGTTTTTAAGCACTGATTTTCTTAAATTTGCTCTTAATTCATCATCTGCGATATTGTTTATCAGGTATAGCCCTCCGCCTACTCTGGATAGGAAAAAAATAGCGATTCCAAGCGGATAGAGCATGATGTTGCCAAGGGCTTCAAGACCTCGCCAAGGCGTTTGCCACTGGACGAAATTTTGCTCGTTTAATAAAAAATCGCTTCCCGCAAAAAACGTGCTAACCGCCATTCCGATAAGTATAACGCCAAGAGAGCCGTTTATGAAAAGGAAAATTTCATAAGTTCTTGTTCCTAAAAAATTATCCGGCTTCTTGCGGTACTCGTAGCTTACGGCTTGGATGACAAAGCAAAAGAGTATCGCAAGCCAAACCCAGTAAGCCCCACCGAAACTTGTCGCGTAAAATAACGGAAACGCCGCAAAGCAAGTCCCGCCGAACATAACAAGCATAGTAAATGTAAGCTCCCATTTGCGACCGACCGAATTTACTATCATATCTTTTTGAATTTCGCTCTTTGGCAAGCCGAAAATCAGCGTCTGACCGCCTTGAACGAACATCATAAATACCAAAAGTCCGCCAAGCAGGCTAACGATAGCCCACCAGTAAATTTGTAAAATTTCGTGCGATAAACTAAGCATGGTTTTCAAATCCTATCTTTATCTGTCTAAGCATGATTTTTATCTCGGCTATCAAAAGTGCCGTAAATAGCAGAGCAAAGAGCGCAAATGAAATTTTGACATTCACACTTCCTAAATTCGTAGCAGCTATACCCACAGGCATGAGATCTTGTATCGCCCACGGCTGACGCCCTACTTCTGCTACTATCCAGCCAGCTTCGGCTGCGATGTATCCAAGCGGGATCGTCCAGACGCAAAGCCAAAGCAGCTTTTTGAAATTTTCGATATTGTTTGCCATACACAGATACATAACTACAAAAAACAGCACCAAGAAATAGCTTCCAAGCGCTACCATCACGTGAAAGCTGTAAAATGTAATTCCCACGGGCGGAACCGCATCACTCGGCTTTTCTAAATAACCGTATCCGAGGAAATTCATATTTGCCTCAAGCTTATTTTGCGCTATTTGTATAGCCTCTTTATCGCCCGCCTTTTTGGCTTCTTTATACTCTCTTAGCGCTTCTACGGCGACTTTGCCCTTTTTCATCTTGCTTTCAACGCTTTCTATGCCGTGTTTTTCGTTTCCGAACACCAGATCGTCAATGCCTGCGATAAATGCGTTGATATCGCGTTTGCCAAGAAGTGAGAGCATGTAAGGCACTTCAAAATCTACAATGAAAGGCTTTTGTCCGTCTCCGGGTTGCTTGTTTGGCGTTAAAATTCCCGCCATCACGATACCTTGCCTTGTATCTCCTTCATAAAGTCCTTCCATCGCAGCAAGCTTCATCGGCTGAGTTTTTGTCACTTGATACGCGCTTTCATCGCCGCTAAACATCAAAAATAGGCATGTTACAAGCCCGAAGCTTGCACCTACGATGATGCTTTTTTTAGCCATGACAAGGTGTCTGCCTTTGATGATAAACCAAGCTGAAATTCCGATCACAAAAAGTGCCGATATCACATAACCGCTCGTAACCGTATGAAGAAATTTGATGATACCCACAGGACTTAGCGCAACCGCAAAGAAGTCTTGCATCTCCATTCTGGCGGTGTCGGGGTTAAATTTCATCCCTACAGGATACTGCATCCAGCCGTTAGCTATTAAAATCCAAAGTGCGCTTAAATTTGAGCCGATAGCTACAAGCCATGTCGAGATGAGGTGAAATTTCTTACTAACCTTATCCCAGCCAAAAAACATCACCGCAAAAAACGTACTTTCAAGGAAAAACGCAAGTAAGCCTTCAATAGCAAGCGGAGCGCCGAATATGTCACCGACAAACCAGCTGTAGTTCGCCCAGTTCGTACCGAATTCAAACTCCATGATGATACCTGTTGCTACTCCGATGGCGAAATTTATACCAAATAATTTAAGCCAAAATTTGGTGATGTTTTTCCACTCCGCGCTTCCCGTTTTTACGTAGATCGTCTCCATAATAGCGATGATAAAGCTAAGCCCAAGCGTTAGCGGAACAAATAAAAAGTGATAGATTGCAGTTAGTGCAAACTGCACTCTGGACCAATCAACCGATGCAAGCTCTTGCATTTTATTCCTTTGTCAAATTTAAGATAACGAAGTTGGTTTTCTCTTCGTCACTCTTAAATTTTGTATTTAAATTTTCATCAAAAACGAATACTTTTAAGATTCCAAACATTATCACGAGTTTAATGGCTATAATAAGCCATAAGCTCTTGCCGACTTTCATATTTTTAAAGCCGTCTATGTATAAATCGTATATATTTTTAAGCTGTTTTTTCATCATAGTAATTGCAGTTTATAACAAATTTACTTAAGAATTTATTTTATATTTACAAATTCAAAAAACATCCGCAACGAAATTTAAGTTTTTACACGCTCTTATACATTTATAAAATTTAAAAAGCTATAATTAAGCCATTAAAATAAAATCACAGAGGAAATTTCAATGGATAAATCTCGGCAAAAAAAGCTACGTGAAGAGACGAAGTATATATTTATCACAGGTGGCGTGCTTAGCTCGCTTGGCAAGGGCATAGCGGCAGCTAGTATAGGAACTCTGCTTAAAAATACGGGGCTTAAAGTAAGTATACTCAAAGCCGATCCTTATATCAACGTAGATCCGGGCACTATGAGTCCGCTTGAGCACGGAGAGGTCTTTGTAACCGATGACGGAGCCGAGACCGATCTTGATTTGGGCCACTATGAGCGCTTTTTGGATGAGAGCTTAAGTCAGGATAATAACTTCACCACAGGTCGAGTTTATAGCTCGGTTATAGAAAAGGAGCGCAGAGGCGATTATCTTGGCAAAACTATCCAAGTTATCCCTCATATCGTAGGCGAGATCGTTGATCGTATCAAAAAAGCCGGCGAAGGGCAAGATATCCTCATCGTTGAGATAGGCGGAACGGTCGGAGACATCGAGGGCTTGCCGTTTCTTGAGGCGATTCGTGCGCTTAGAGTCGAAGTGGGTCGTAAGCGCGCTATGAATATCCACCTAACGCTGGTGCCATATATCAAGGTTGCGGGCGAGCTTAAAACAAAGCCGACTCAGCACAGCGTAGGCGAACTTCGCCGCATAGGCATAAGTCCTGATATGATAATTTGCAGAAGCGAACAGCCGCTAAACCGCGAGCTGAAAGACAAGATCGCGTCAAGCTGCGGTGTCGAGAAAAACTGTGTTATCGAAAGCGTTGATAGCCAAAGCATCTATCAAATTCCGCTTACGTTTTTAAACCAAGATATACTAAGCCCGATAGCTGAAATTTTAAATCTGGGCGAGCTTGAAGTAAACATGAAAAACTGGGATAGTCTTGTTAAGCGCATAATAGCGCCTACAAAAGAGACTACCATAGCCTTTGTCGGTAAATACGTCGATCTTAAAGAGAGCTACAAAAGCCTTACGGAAAGCATAATTCACGCGGGCGCAAATTTGGACGCAAGAGTGAATTTAAAGTGGATTGATAGCGAAAAAATCGAGGCTGAAAATGTTGAAGAACTGCTAAAAGACGTTGACGGCGTACTTGTGGCGGGCGGATTTGGCGAGCGCGGAGTAAGCGGCAAGATGCAAGCGATAAAATTTGCTCGTGAAAACAAAATCCCGTATCTTGGAATTTGCCTTGGCATGCAGCTTGCGATGATAGAATTTGCAAAAAACGTGCTTCATTTGGAAGGAGCAAATTCGGTTGAATTTGATAAAGAGTGTATAAATCCCATAATCTATCTGATCGATAGCTTCATAGACGCAAACGGCGAAAAGCAAATTCGCACTCACCAAAGCCCGATCGGAGGCACGATGAGGCTTGGAGCTTATAGCTGTGAGATAAAGAAGGATTCGCTTTTAAGCGAGATTTACGGCGGAGCAAAAGAGGTAAAAGAGCGTCACAGACATCGCTACGAAGCCAATCCGAAATATAGAGGCGAATTTGAAAAAGCGGGACTTATCGTAAGCGGAGAGAGCGACGGACTAATCGAAGTTGTCGAGCTAAACTCTCATCCTTGGTTTGTAGGCGTGCAGTTTCACCCTGAATTTACATCTCGCCTAACCAACCCAAATGCAGTGATTTTGAATTTTATCGACGCGTCGATAAAAAATCATGTTAAGTAAAAATGACATAAGGGAGTTACTGAACGAACGTTTTAGCAAGGATTTGCATAAAAAGATTTCAGAAATTCCCACGCCTGATGCGTTAAAAGATATCTTTAAGGGCGCAAATCGCATAAAAGAGGCGATAATGCGCGAAGAAAAGATCGTCGTAGTGGGTGATTACGACGTGGACGGAGTTATCGCAAGCGTCATCATGGCTGAATTTTTCGATGATTTAGGGGTTAGTAACTATTTTGTGCGCATACCAAACCGATTTAGCGACGGATACGGCTTAAACGCGCAAATCGTTGAAGAGGTAAGAGACGCAGACCTCATCATAACCGTTGATAACGGTATCTCTGCGACCGAAGCGGCTGAGGTTTGTAAAAAATACAAAATCGATCTGATTATAACAGATCATCACATGCCGCCTGAAATTTTGCCCGATGCTTACGCGATCATAAATCCAAAGCAAAAAGACTGCCCTTTCCCAAATATCGAAATTTGCGGCGCGCAAGTGGCTTGGTATCTGGTGGGTGCGCTAAAAGATGTGCTAAAGATTGAATACGATATGGCGAAATTTATCGATCTTTTAGCGATTGCGATAATTGCTGACATGATGGAGTTAAGGGATCTAAACCGCATGCTCGTTAAGCTTGGCATAATCAAGCTAAATTCATCTCGTAGAGCCGCATTTACGGCGATTAAGCAGTTTTACGGCAAGGATAAATTTGAGTGCGATGATATAAGTTTTCTCATCGCTCCTCTTATAAATTCCTCAGGAAGAATGGATGATGCGATAAATTCATTTAAATTCTTACATACCAAAAACATAGACGAAGCCAACTTATATCTTGACATGATCGTTGATTTTAACAACTCTCGCAAAGAAGAGGAGAGAATGCTTTATGAGTGCTCGTTAAAAGATGTAAAAGAGGATGAAAATATCATCGTAACATGGGGCAAGGACTGGCACGAAGGCGTTATCGGCATAGTCGCAAGTCGCCTTGCAAAGCACTTTAAAAAGCCTGCGATCGTCTTTAGTATCGACGAAAACCGTGCAAAAGGAAGCGCAAGAAGTGTCGGCAAGGTTGATATACTCTCTCTTATTGCAAAGCATGAAGAGCTTTTAAGCGGATACGGCGGACACAAGGGCGCTGCCGGTATAGTGATAGATCCTTGCAACTTAGAAGCCTTTAAAACGGCGATAAATCAGGCTTGCTTTTTGATGGATATGCATGATTTTGTTAGCTCCGATGAGCTTTTAGGTGAGATAAGGGCTAGCGAGATTGACTTTGAATTGCTTGAAATTTTGGAATTTTTCGAGCCTTACGGACAGAAAAATCCGCGCCCGCTCTTTAGGCTAAATGAGGTCATCGTCAAAAACAAAAAGCTTATCGGCAGAGAGCAAAACCACTTAAAGCTTATCTTGCAAAAGGAAGGCAAGAGCCTTGAAGCACTGTTTTTTAACTTCGATAGGCAGCCTCACATCGGAGATAGTATAAATTTAGTCGTTTCGGTCTCTAAAAACTCGTTTCGCGGACTTATCACGCCGCAACTTTTAGTTAAAGAGATAGTTTGAGACAGAAAATAAAAAGAGCTGTTTTAGCGGTATTTTTAGCGTTTTCTAGCCTAAATTTTGCTTTTGCCGATGGCGAGTTGTGCGATAGTAAAGATATGAAAGAGATGCTTTTGGAGCTAAATAAAAATGCTCCCGAAAAGATAGATGACTCCGTAACTCTTATGGGCGCTGAGTGCAAAGAGGGCGTGCTTACTTATAAATATGAGCTAAAAGATAGCGCAAATTTTAAAATTTCAGAGTTTAAGGCTGAGGATATTGAGAACTTCAAATACAAGCAAAGCGCTATCCTTGGAGTTAATTATTGTAATGCATTTAGAGGGCTTCATGCTTATACGCAGAAGGTTGTTTGGCTATATGAGTTTGGTGGCAAAAAATTTGCAGAATTTGGATATACACCAAAGGATTGCAAGTCGTATGTGCGCTAAAATTTGGATTTTAAAATGAAACAAATATTTTCGCTGTATTTTTGGTCGTCTTAAACATCTATTCTTTTGCACACTCTTGTGAAGAAATTTTCTAAAACAAATTACCGAAAATACAAGTAGCAATATTCCAGTGAGAATAGACGACATTGCAAAGAAGCTATTTTTTGACGTGCAGAGAAATATTATCAAAAATTTGTATTACACTACATTATCGGATATTCAAGACTATACAAATAGTGTTATTTGGAGCTATATATTTAACGGAAATGTGTTTGGAGAGTTTGAATTTAGGTCAAGCGACTGTAAAAAGTAAATTTGATAAAAGCCCGAAACATCTCGGGCTTAAAAAATAGATCTATTTTTTATCTTCCAAGCGATCTAAATGCTTTTTGATGAACCCGTCAAGATCCTCTTGTTTTAAGATAGTTTTGCCAAGCTTTTCCTTACACTCTTTGCCGATCTCGCAAAGCACTTTACGGTTAGCCGCACTTTGGGATTTACCGTGTTTTGCAAGTATTGAGTTTAGCTCATGCTCTTCTGAGAAGTTGATTAGTTCGCGATCTGTTGCCATTTTAGCTCCTTGTTGGAAAATTTGTGCATTAACTATACACTTTTATTGTTAATATTACTCTCTGCCTTTTAAAAGCGGCACAAACATGCACTCATCAAGCTTCGTTTCGCGGATATTTCCATTGTCGTCTTTTTGAAATTTGACGATGTATTGTTTATCTCCTTTTTTGATTGGAGCAACCAAAATTCCGCCATTTTTAAGCTGATTAAACAAATTTTGCGGCACGCTTTCAGTTGCTGCCGAGAGCAAAATTCTATCATACGGCGCATAGCTTTTCCAGCCGTTGTTGCCGTCATCATATCTAACGTGGATGTTTTTGATGTTAAGAGTTTCGAACCTCTTTTTAGCTTCGGTTGCAAGCTTTTCTATCCTCTCCACGCTAAAAACCCTGTGAGCCAGCTTTGCCAAAATGGCAGCCTGATACCCACTTCCGCATCCTATCTCAAGCACATTATCAACACCGTCCGCCTCAAGCGCCAAAGTCATCTTGGCGACCGTTAATGGCGAGCTTATCCACTGATTGCCGCTTATGGGCTGCGCATCAAGTTTGTAAGCGTGCGTGCTGACTGGAGCAAAGACCCCTCTTGGAGTTTGTCTTAGTGCTTTATAAAGTTCCGGCGACAATATCAGCTCGTCAGCTATCTCGTCAGCCATAATAGTACATTTTGAAATTTCTAATCCAGTCATATTTTTTACCTATTTTCCTATGCTTTGCCTAGCTTTTACGATGAGGTTTTTATCAAATTTCACCTCTTTTTTGAACTCACCGCTTGGCAAAAATACTCCGCTAAATTCCAAATCAAGCGAGCTTGATGCCACAACAAAGCAATTATTAACTATTGCTAAAGCCTTACAAAGCGTCATATAAGCTTCTTCTCTGGCTTTTCCCCACATTGCGGGCGCTAAGATTATGTCACACTCTTGTAACTTTACCCAAAATTCCGCAAATCTAAGTTCAAAGCAGATTAAAACACCTATCTTCATATTGTAAAACTCAAAAATTCTTATGCCCTCTTCACCTCCTGCGTCAAATTTTTTATCTTCTAAATTCGGCTTAAACAGCTTGTGTTTGGCTTGTTTGTGAAAAATTTCAGCCGAATTTAAAAGCAAGAATTCGTTATAAATTTTAGTTCTTTCTTGGCTTTTTTGACTTTGTTTTTTAGCCTCGTCTTCGTGCTTGAAGCTTGTTAAGTGCGTAAAGCCAAGAAATTTATCCGCCTCAAGCGCTTCTTTAAGTTTTTTTACAAGCTCGCTATCAAGCTTATCAAGCGTGCTTGTATCGTTTTTGCTCTTTAAAAGACCGTCAAAATCATATCCGCTTATACAAAGCTCACTAGCTAAAATGAGCGAATTTGAAGGCGTGTTTTTAATAAAATTTGCCAATTCTTTCAGTCTGCCTTCATAATCCTTTGCAAAAAGCGTAACGGGAACTAAATTTAATTCACAAATTTCGTTAGAAATCGTCAAAACTCAAGCTTCCTTTTGAGTAGTTTGTGACTTTTCCTTCAAAGAAATTCGCCTTTTGATCGTTAAATTTAGCAAAGTCATCAACCCATTTTATCGGATGGGAAGCGTTGTAAATTTTGTTTAGCTTGATCGCTACTAGGCGCTGATCGATTAGATAGTGGATGTACTCTTCGATTATCTCGCCCGTTAGCCCCATTATCTGATTTTGAGTGATGTATTTGCCCCACTTTATCTCAAGCTCGCCGGCTTTTTTGAACATATCATAAATTTTAGCCTCGATTTCAGGAGTAAAGAGATCCGGGCGCTCGTTTCGAACCGAATTTATCATGTTTTGAAAGAGCAGCAGGTGGGTGATCTCGTCGCGCTGGATAAATCTAATCATCTGCGCGCTTCCAAGCATTTTGCCCGCACGAGCCAATGCGTAAATCGCCATAAAACCGCTGTAAAAATAAATTCCTTCTAAAATTTGATTTGCCACCATCGCAAGCAAAAGCTTTTCGTCGGTAACCTCTCCCGCAAGCTCTTCATATACGCTTGAGATGTAGTCGTTTTTCTCGCGCAGTACGTCATCGTGCTTTTCCATCTCGTAGATAAGATCGGTGTTGTCGCAGATCGCTTCAACCATAACAGCGTAAGATTTACTGTGGTTTGCCTCCTCATACGCTTGGCGCGCTAGACACGCGTTGATTTCAGGAGCCGTGATGTATGGGTTGATGTTGTCTGCGAGGTTGTTTGTCTGAAAGCTGTCCATCGAGATAAGCTGGCTCCAAACCAGATCATACATGCGCTTTTCGGCTTCAGTCAGGTTGTATGTGTAGTCGCGCACGTCATCGGTTGTATCTACTTCTTTTGGAAACCAAGTGTTAGCTTCCATCAGATCCCAAAGCTTAAGCGCCCATTGGTATTTTGCTTTGGTGAAATTTAAAATTCCGTGCGGATTACCGTTAAAAACGCGCCTGTCGGTTAGCGTTTCATCTGAACTCGGGTTGTAAATTCTTTTTCTTTCCATAGTTTATCTTTCATCTGAATTAAGTTGTGATAAAGATTTTATCTAAGATAAAATTTAAAAGCCTTTAAAGGCGTTTAAATTAAGCCCTAGAGTTATTTGCATAGGGCTGTATAATAGGAAATTATAAAAATTTATTTAGTATTTTGTCTTAGTCGCAGCGATAAAGACCCGCTTCGCCACGAAGTGAAAAATAGTGTAAATTTGAGCTTGAAATTTTGGCGTAAAATTCTCTTGCCTCTTTAAGCTCGCCTTTCTTTTCAAGCTCGCTAGCATTTTTAAGAGCGCTAATTAGTTCGTCATACTCTTGCTTTAAAGCCTGAGATAAGCCTTCTTGCAAGCCATTTTTGCCTGGTTTTTGCTTGGCTGAAATTAGATAAAACGCAGCAGTAGCAACTTCTTTTTTTATATCGTCACACGACTTGAATTTATCCTTTTGCATAATTTCAAGCATGGAAATTACTTCCTGAAGATAGTTTAAAGCGCAGTCTATTTCTAAATTCGCTTGCTTTAAAGGCTCTTTTGAAGGCTCGTCTTTGGTTTTTGGAATTTGATTCTTGCAGCGATAAATTCCAGCTTGTGCAAAAAACTTGAAGTATCCCTCGTCTGCTTTAGCAAGCAGCTCTTCGTATAGCTCTATGGCGGTTGTTAATCTATTTTGATTTTCTAGGTTGATTGCCTCTTTAAATATCCAACCCAAATTCTCAAATTTTATTCGTTTTTCTTCGCTTCCGTCAAGTCCTTTACCCATGCTTTCATTTAACTCGGGATAAATTTCATATATCTTTTTTAACGCGTTATAGACGTAAAATGACGATTGTAAAGTTTTGATGTCTTTAAAATCTTTATTTGTATCAATTAATCTGCCGGTTGCTTGATTGATTTGTATCTTTACCTCTTCAAGATATAAATTTATCTTTTCAAATTCTTCCATTTTTATCCTTTTAGACTAAATTTAGTATTTTTAAAAGAGCTAATATATAGGTGTATATATTTAATAAGTTATTTTACATATCCTATCTCTTGGCAACTTTCTTGCCGATTTGCTATTATAATGAAAATTGGTATCATAATTTTACAAAATCAAGTCTTAGCTTGGAATAAATTTATTTTATATTTTTAAGGTTCAATTGAAATTTATAAATTCGGCGAATCTAGCGCTTAACTAAACTCGCCGAAAGAGAGGAGTTATCTTCTTAAATTTATCGCTGTTTTTATCATATCATCGCTTGTCGTGATACTTTTTGCGTTTGCGTCAAATGCCTTTTGTATAGCGATTACTTCGGTTAGCGCTTGGGCTAAATTTACGTTTGACTGCTCCAGCGTAGAGCTTGCGACTTTTGCTCCGTAGATACTCTTACCGCTTTTATCTTTGTAAAATATCGGTGCACCAGAATTTGCACTTTGAGCGTAGATGTTTTCGCCAAGCTTTGCCAATCCTTGCTTATTTTGAAAGTGATAAAGCGCAACCTTGCCTACGGCTATTGATTTGCCGTTAGTAAAGCTTGCGAGGATATTTCCGCTGCTATTTGTGAAGTACTCTTTGAGAATTCCTTCCGCCGCGCCGTCTTTGGTTACGGATAGAGTTTTTGCTCCTGCGCTGCTTGTTAGCCCAACGTATCCTGCCGGAGTTTGCGAGCCAAAGTCGATTTTTAGAGGAGTTCCTCCATTACTAAGCCCGCTCAAAGTGTGTGAGATGAGCGTACCTTTATCACCAAATACAAATTCGCCCTTTGAAGTTGAAAGCACGCTTTTATCAGGCGCCGTTACGGTAGCTACGGCTTGCCAGATTGTTTGGTTTGCGCCTTGAGGGATTTTTTTTGTAAAATCAATCGTAAGGGTGTTTTTCTCGCCGTTTGGTCCGTATAGTTCGGTTACGAATTTCTCTTTGTTCGCCTTTTCCTGTACGGTTGTTAATGTTGCGCTTATGCTAAGAGGTTTAGTAAGATCAAACGTCGCAGGCAATGGCTCGTTTATGACCCAATTACCCTCTTTGTCAAGCGCGCCGATTACCGAAGTTTTTATCCCGTTTGCGTCGGTTAAATTTACCCGCACCATATTGCCCTCTTTTGGCTCGAATATAGTGTCGCCTTTTTCTACTTTTCCGCTTAAATTTATCCTTCTTGTGGCAAGATCTACGTTGCTTACGTAAGTTTTTTCATCAATCGGCACTTCAACTTGCTCTTTTATGATGCTTGAGTTTAAGTTGCCTTTATAAGAAATTTTTGTCGTTACTTCGGATGGTAGATATAAAAAATCAGGCAGTTTTATTTTGCCTTGAGAGGCGATATCTCCAAGCTCAAGATCGCTTGCGGCAGCCAAGGTATAAGCCTCAAGATAAGGCGTAATGGAGTGGGTTTTGCCAAAAATTTGTAGAGCGTTTTTGCTAGGAGTTACGCTAGTTAGCGGGTTTTGCACACCTGTTACGTATCTGCCGCTATTGTCTACCAAATACCCTTCTTTATCTACGCCAAAAGACCCCGTGCGGGTGTAGTAAGTCTGCCCGTTTCTATCAAGCACTCCAAAAAACCCGTCGCCTTGTATTGCCATATCAAGCCTGTTGTCCGTAGCTATCATCGAGCCTTGTTTGTAAAAACTAAGAGCGGTAGTTTGTCTGGATGCTCCAAGCCCAGCTTGATCGGTTGTCGGCTTGTTGCCCGCGCTTATGACGCTTTGATAAAAGATGCTTTTAAACTCAGGGATAGAAGCCGTAAAGCCGACATTGTTTATGTTTGAGATATTGTTCGCCCAAACGTCCATGCCGAAATTTTGCGTCTTAACTCCGCTTACTCCGTTATAAAAGCTTCTTACCATCTCTTATCCTTTTTTAGGTTCGGTAAATTCTTTAATCGCGCTTAAATTTACATATTGCCCTGCGATTTTTACCTGCGCTTCTCCATCGACAAATCTAATCGCTTCGACAGGGTATGTGCCCGTGCCGCTGTTGTGATCTTTGCCGTCTTTGTCTTTGTAAGCTATCTCTACATTATAAACGCCCGCTTTTACTTCGTTGCCGGAGTTGTCCTTGCCGTCCCACTCAAGGGCAAAAACTCCGGCTTTAGCGTCTTTAAAGGTCTGCTTTCTTATGACGTTTCCTTCTTTGTCTTTGATAGTGTAAGTGCCTTCAGTAGCGTCTTTTTCGAAGTAACCGTTAAATTTAATATTAGTTGATTTATCGGTTTTTACTATTATGCTTTCGCCTACGTTTGCCATCTTGCCAAGAGCCGAAACCGCATACATACTTGTACTCATCTTAAGTTGATCTGCCAGCTTTTTCATCATCTGGTTTGTGTTTTCTTGAGTTTCAAGAGTGGCAAGTTGGGATGTCTGCGTGAGCATCTTTTCGCTATCCATAGGACTCGTCGGATCTTGGTATTGAAGTTCTGTTAAAAGAAGTTTCATAAACGCATCCTTATCAAGTTGCGCTCTAGGATTTGTTCCGTTTGCTTTAGCAAGTGCTTCAGCCTCTTTTTGCGCTTTCATTTTGTCGATTGTGAATTGATTTGAGCCTAAGCCGTTATTGATATTTGTAGCCATATTTTTTCCTTTTTTGATTATTAAATATACTTCGGTAATACGATTTCAAGCATAGGACTTTCGGCTATCTCCATGCCTTCGTTTTCTGTTAATTTTGAACCTTTATATGCTTTGCCTCCTTGATCTTTTCTTTGATTTTGATCGCTAAAATTCATCTCAAGCTCGGTAAAACCCATATTAACTAAGCTCGCTTTAAATTCCGCCTGATTTTGCAAAAACAAATTCATGGTTTGCGTCGTGGAGTTAAAATTTATATGCAGGTTGTTTCCGCGATTTACCATCGTGATCTCAACCTCGCCTAAATTTAATGGATTTAGCGTAATGTTAAAGCGCATAAAAGGTGATTTATAAGCTTCAACCTGCTCTTTGAGCGTAGTGTTAAAGTTATCAAACGTCTGTTTTACAAGCTGTAAATTTTTGCTTTGGCTTCTTGCGTTTTGCATTATCTCACGCACCATAGAATTTAGCTCGCTTTCGCTGTTTGGGCTACTTTGTTCTCCGCTAGTTTCGCTTTGTTCTCTTTGAGGATAAAGCAAGCTTTGTAAATTTACCTTGCTTGTATTTAGGCTTTTTTCGTCTGCTTTTATTGATTCTTTTTGTATGGTTTGAGATATAGCCTCTTTTGTGATTTCATTTGAAATTTGAACTTGGGCGGACTTTAAATTCTCTACTTTCGGAGTCTGCTTATCCCCTAAATTTGAGCTTAAATTCGCTCTTGCTTCGTTTGCTATTTCTTTTGAAATCTCTTGCAGGAGCTTATTTAGTTTAACAGGCTGGGCATCGTCTTTGCTAAGCTGCAAGGCTTCTTCAACTTTTGCTTTTAGCTCCATGCTATAAATTTCAGCAGGTTTTACCGGTAGAAAAAATTCTTTTTTGCCTAAATTCGGAAATTTAGCGCTTAGTTCGCTAGCTTGCTCTTTGCTTATCGTTATCTTTTCAAGCCCTAAATTTAGCCTTTTAGCAATGGCAATTAGCTCATGGATATTTTTTGCGCTCTTTAATTCGTGAATAGTCGCTTCATTTGAAAGAGCTTTGGCAAGCGGAGCGGTGAAATTTGGAAATTTGGAAATTTTCTCTCCGCCGTTTAACATCTCAAGGATTTGCAAAAGCTGCATAAACGTAACGTTTGTAAAAAGTTTGTTCGCCTCTTCGTCGCCTAAAATTTCTTTTACGTTTATATCCTCGCTCTTTTGCTCGGATTGCGCTCTTTTTTGAGCCGACATGTTTACGGAATTTACGATATTTTTTATATCTTTTTCATCTAAATTTTCGCCCTTGCCAGCTGCGGCCTCAAGAACCAAAGATAGAAATTCGCCGTTTTCTTCGCTGCTTGAGTTTGTATTTGGCTGCTGCTTAATGCCGCCTGCTATACTAGCGTCAAACGAGAGAATTTTGCTCTGGGAAGTTTGCATAAATCGCCCCTTTAAAGTTTGTTTTCAAAGGGCATGCAAATTTCATTCCAAAATATAAATCAAGTGTTCTTTGAGTGCCAAATTGCAATTGAGCTCGGATTAAAAGGGTCTTCCGAACCGCCTATCTCTAAGATGGTGTAGTCTAGATATACGATTTGTTTATCTATGGCTTTTTGTAGAGCCTCTGCGAAGTTTAAATTCCAGCCTTGCTCAATAAAGAAATCTTTATGATTTTTTGTTGCTTTTCCAAGTTCTTGTACTTGAAACCCAAATGGCTCAAGATGTATACAGTGAACAAAATCAGCTACTTTTGAGACTATCTCAAACCAGTTTTCAGGAATTTCTTTAACTTGTTCAATCGTATGACAAGTAAAAACTAACGCTTTTTTAAATTTTGGCAAATCTATTTTTGGCTCCAAGTGATTAAAATGAAAAAATTTTGCACGCATTTTTGGAGTAGCATATGCTAATTCTTTAGCCATTTCAACTCCGCTTTTTGTGAATTCTCCACCAAAGTATTGAGTATCTATTCCTGTTTTATAAAAGAAATTGAATAAATTTTTACCGTATCCGCAACCAAGCTCTATAATGCAGTCGTACGGTCCTGTTTCTTCGTAAAAGTCAATTAGTAGATCAGTAAAGTCAAATTTACAATAGTACGGCAAAATCATATATTCGCCAACTTTTGTAGAAGTTCTAAAAATAGGTCTATTTATTATAGGCATTGTATTTTTTTTATCAAATTTTCTTTCGTTCCAGCATGTCGTTCCTTCTATAGACTTTGTTTCAAATTTTCGTTCTTGCTTTTCTAATATATTGATAGCCTGATATGCATTTAATCCGTTTTTGAGGCATTCTTTCATAAAATTTGCTCTCATTGCCCATGCCTGTTCATAAAAATCTTGCCAAAAAGAATCTTGATATGCCATTTTTATCCTTAAAATATAAATTTTATATGATTTTACTGCTTATTGTTTAAAATAAATTTATATTGTTTGATGTATTTGTCGGTAAGCTTACTAAAATAAATTTTTAGATATAATCGGACTTATTTTGAGGAAATTGGAGATAAAATTTTGGAAAAGATTAGAAATATAGCCGTCATCGCGCACGTTGATCACGGCAAGACAACGATGGTTGATGAGCTACTTAAACAATCAGGCACATTTAACGAGCATCAAAACGTCGGCGAGCGTGTTATGGATAGTAACGATATCGAAAGAGAGCGCGGTATAACGATCCTTTCAAAAAACACCGCGATAAAATACAAAGATACAAAGATAAACATCATCGACACTCCGGGGCACGCGGACTTTGGCGGTGAGGTTGAGCGTGTGCTAAAGATGGTTGACGGCGTGCTTTTGCTCGTAGATGCGCAAGAAGGCGTTATGCCCCAAACCAAATTCGTCGTTAAAAAGGCTCTTTCTTTGGGTCTTCGCCCGATAGTCGTGGTAAATAAGATAGATAAGCCCGCAGGCGATCCTGATCGCGTAGTAAATGAAATTTTTGATCTTTTCGTGGCTCTTGAAGCAAATGACGAGCAGCTTGAATTCCCTGTTGTTTATGCAGCTGCTAGAAACGGTTATGCAAAGTTAAATTTAAGCGATGAAAATGTCGATATGAAGCCGCTTTTTGAGACGATTTTAGCGCATGTACCCGAGCCAAGCGGAAATTTGGAAAATCCTTTGCAGCTTCAAGTTTTCACGCTTGATTATGATAATTATGTGGGCAAAATTGGCATTGCGAGAATTTTTAACGGCAAAATTTCTAAAAACCAAAACGTAATGCTAGCCAAGGCAGACGGCACGAAATCAACGGGTAGAATTTCAAAACTCATCGGATTTTTGGGGCTTGAAAGACGCGATATAGAAGAAGCCGGAGTGGGCGATATCGTAGCGATTGCGGGATTTGACGCGCTTGATGTGGGCGATAGCGTGGTTGATCCAAATTCGCCTATGCCGCTTGATCCGCTTCGCATAGAAGAGCCTACTTTAAGCGTAGTTTTTTCGGTTAATGATAGCCCGCTTGCGGGAACGGAAGGCAAACACGTAACGTCAAATAAGATTGATGAGCGACTTGCAAACGAGATGAAGACAAATATCGCGATGAAGTATGAAAATCAAGGCGAAGGGAAATTTAAAGTTAGCGGGCGGGGCGAGCTTCAGATAACGATCTTGGCTGAAAATATGCGCCGAGAGGGCTTTGAATTTTGTCTTGGCAGACCCGAAGTAATCGTAAAAGAGATCGAAGGCGTAAGATGCGAGCCTTTTGAGCTACTTGTGATAGACGTGCCTGATGAATTTAGCGGAACGGTTATAGAAAAACTTGGTCGCAGAAAGGCTGAAATGGTTTCGATGAGTCCTACGGGTGACGGACAAACCAGAATCGAATTTGAAATCCCTGCACGCGGACTAATCGGTTTTAGAAGTCAGTTCTTAACAGATACCAAAGGCGAAGGCGTGATGAATCATAGCTTTTTGGAATTCCGCCCGCTTAGCGGAAGCGTGGAGCAAAGAGGCAACGGTGCGCTGGTTTCTATGGAAAACGGCGTAACACTTGCGTATTCGCTATTTAACCTGCAAGATCGCGGCGTGCTTTTTGTCGATCCGCAGACTAAGGTTTATGTGGGTATGATAATCGGCGAGCATAGCCGTCCAAACGACCTTGACGTAAATCCTATCAAAGGCAAAAATTTAACCAACGTGCGTGCAAGCGGAAGCGACGATGCGATCAAGCTTGTTCCGCCTAGAAAGCTAAGTCTTGAGCGCGCTCTTGAATGGATTGAAGAAGATGAGCTAGTCGAAGTAACGCCTGTAAATATTCGCGTCAGAAAACGCTATCTTGACCCGACTATAAGACGCAGAATGGCGAAATCAAAAGAATAAAATTTATTTTTACCGAGTTGAAATTTAAATTTTAAGCCCGATAAACTATCTTTGATAGCTTTGGTTTGAAATTTAAATTTCGCATAATAAAAACGTTTCAAATTTTTCTTTAGTCAGCTGAAATTTAACGCATATAACTTTTTGTAATCCTTATAATTTAAAAGCGTATTATTTTGCATATAAATAAAAATATTTTCGTTATACTTAAATAAAATCTTTATAAGGAGGCGGAAATGGAAATTGTTGCGATTTTGGTACTTGTCGCGATTATAGTGCTTTATATCATAAATCTTTACAACTCGTTGGTTGCTAAGCGAAATCAGGTCTCAAGCGTTGAAGCTAGTGTTGATGCGCAGCTAAAACGAAGGTATGATCTTTTACCGAATTTAGTCTCTTCGGTGATTCAGTACCTTACTCACGAACGAAGCGTTTTGGAAAAGATAACCGAGCTTAGAACGCAGGCTCAAAATGCATCTTCAAAAGAGCAAAAATTTGAGCTAAACGGTCAAATTTCAAGCCTCTTGCCAAGTATTAAAGCGGCATTTGAGGCTTACCCCGATCTAAAAGCAAACCAAAACATCTTGCATCTACAAGAGAGTTTAAACGAGATTGAAGAGCAAATTTCAGCCGCAAGGCGAGCTTATAACTCGGCAGTTGAGAGATATAACAATGCTGTAGAGATGTTTCCTTCAAATATAATTGCAAATTCCATGAAATTTGAAAAGGCGGTGTTTTTTAATATCCCCGAGGAAGAGACCAAGGTTCATAACATAGGCGAACTGTTTAAGCGCAGCTAAAAGGATATAAAATGCAAAACCAAGAGAATAAAAAGCCATCAGGCGGGCTTATCAAAAAACTGCTTAAGGGGGTAGGCATAGTTATAGGATCTTTTATACTTTTTTTAATTATTCTAAGCGTGCTACCAAAAACGATATTCGGGTTTTCTTCGATGAGTATTGTCGCTTATCTTATCTTGGGTTTAATTCTATTTTTTATAGCCAAGCCGTTTTTCAAATACACTCCTAAAAGTCAAAAAGCGCAAAAAATTTGGAATATCGCAAGGATAGTTGTGCTTGCGGTGTTGGCTATCTCGCTTTCTTTCGGTATTGTAGGAGCGCTAGTTCCTGAGCAGTCTCAACACATGGTTGCTCAAATCATATCTTACGCTTTGGCGGGAGCGGGTCTGTTTTATGTATTAAAAAGAGCCGCAAAGTATAAGCAAAAGAGCGTTGCAAGCGAGGAGCTGGCTAAAAATTCCATAAACCAAGATGATCTAGCTAGGTTATCTCAAAGTAGAAATTTAGACCTTGTTAATGAGCTTGAAAATTTGGAAAAAGAGCGTTTGCAGCTTTTAGCGACCATGCAAAAGTCCAAAATCATCTCTATCGCTGTCGGCGTTGTTGCATTATTGATAACTTACTTTATAGATGAAAGCTATGCAGGTCCTGTGGGTGTAGTAGTGTATGCTCTTACGAATTTTATGCTTACCGAAACCAAGGAAAGAGAGTTTAAAGGTCGCTTTAAACAGCAGATTATAAGCGCTATAGTCCAAAGTTACGGACTTAGATATAGTCCTTCAGGCGGGGTCGGGCTTGATGATTTCTTGCAGATGTATAAAATTAATGTAAATAAACATGAAGTAGAGGACTTCATTCACGGCGAAATAGACGGAGTAAGCGTCAAATTTAGCGACTTTGTCGCCTATGAAGATATGAACAAAATGACACTTCTTAGAGTGGAAGGAGACGAGGAATTTACAGTAAGGTTTAAGGGTGTTATCTTTGTAGCCGACTTTAATAAGCAATTTAGCGACGTAACGGTCGTAAATCATAAAAAGGAATTTATGCTGAATTTGTACGGGCATAAGGTTCATATGGATAACGTAAAATTTGAGGAGATGTTTAACACATACTCAACCGATGAAGTAAGCGCTAGATATGTTCTTAGTCCGCTTTTGATGGAGAGACTAGAGGAGCTTGGAGCTAAATTTAACGCTCCTCTAAGCGCTTTGTTTAAGGACAATAAGCTTTATATAGCGGCTAATACCGGGCGAGATCATTTTGAAGCTAGCTATCATCACTCTTTTGCAAACAGCGCTACCATAATGCTTTATGAAAACGAGATAAGGTTATTTGCCGATATCGTAAAAGAGCTTAAATTAAATAGAAAAATTTGGACTAACTAGGCTAAATTTCATAATACAAGAGGCAGATTGCAAATTTGCCTCTCATGCTTTTAAGGGGTTATTTTTAATAATAATTAATTATAATTTTTAACCCTATTTTTGATATACTTTATTGAAAATTTTAAACAAAAAGGATGAGAGATGTATTATGCTTTAGGGGTTTTTGTTGCCCTTGTTTTGGCTTTTGTGCTTATATACAACTCGCTTGTAATGAAGCGAAATCAAGTTTCAAATATCGAATCGGGAGTTGATACGCAGCTTAAGCGTCGCTATGATCTCATACCAAATTTAGTAGCTTCCGTAAAAGAGTATCTAGTGCATGAAAAATCCCTTTTAGAGCGCATTACCGCACTTAGATCAAGCGCGCAAGGAGCTATGACAAGCGAGCAAAAATTTGATCTAAACAGCCAAATTTCAGGGCTTATGCCGAATTTAAAATTTGCGGTCGAGAACTATCCTGAGCTAAAAGCAAATGAAAATATATTAACTTTACAAAAGAGCCTAAACGAGGTCGAAGAGCAAATTTCAGCAGCCAGAAGGGCTTATAACGCCGCAGTTACGCAGTATAACAATGCCGTTGAGATGTTTCCTTCAAATATCGTTGCAAATTTGATGAATTTCAAAAAGGCGGCGTTTTTCAAAGCTCCTGAAAATGAACGCGCAAACCATAATGTAAGCGAGCTTTTTAAACGTGACTGATTTGGCTCTTTTGGAGCTTGAGCGCAAAAAAATTAACGCCAAACTCACTCGTATGAGGATATTGGTAGCTTCTATCAGCCTCTTTGCCGGCGGGGTTTTGTATAACCTTACGGGTGATATATCTCAAAGTGTGTTAGTTTGTGTCGTCTGTTTTTTTGGTCTGCTTGGATTTTTTAAAAACATGCTTACCGAGGATTTTACGAAGAAATTTAAGCAGCAAGTGATACAAAAGATAGTTGAAAATTTAGGGCTTAATTACAGTAGAACGGAATTTGTGCATATGGGGCATTTTGAGGTGCTTTACGATACTTCCGATATCGATAAATACACTGGCAACGACTTGATATTTGGCGATGTGGATGGCGTAAATATCAAATTTAGCGATGTGCGAGCGTCAAAAACTATCGAAACTAAAAACGGCAAAAGACAAAGCGTGCAGTTTTTGGGCGTAGTCTTTGTGGCGGATTTTCATAAGAAATTAAGCTGTGTAACGCAAATTAGGCACAAGGATTTTTCTACCAAATTTAAAAGATACGGGCATAAAGCTCATATGGACGATGTGGAATTTGAAGAGATATTTGATGTCTATACGACCGATCAGATCGGTGCCAGATATGCTTTAACTCCTTATCTTATGCAGCAGTTTAAGTATCTTGAGCGCAGGTTTAATTGCCCTATGAATGTCGTTTTGATAGCCGATAAAATTTATATGGCAATTGATATGGGCAAGGATAGCTTTGAGCCTGATATGTCGCAGATGCTAGTCGGCAAAAGCAAGGCGATCGCGGGATATGAAAACGAGATAAAAAGCTTCATAAATATCGTCCGCGATCTAAATTTAAACCGTAAAATTTGGTCTTAGAAGGAGGAGCAAATGAGTGGTGTTGGACAACTTAACCAAAGCGAAGCAAATGCGCAAATTTCACAGCCTACTGATCTAGAAGCTCTAGAGCAGGAGCGAGTGGCGCTAAAGAAATTTATAAGATCTTCAAGGCTTAAATCGGTTGGTATATCTCTTGTCGCAGGTATTGCGGGGACTTTTTTGATGGGCGATCCTTTTTTGGGATTTGCGACTGCCGTTGTGGCTTATTTTTTAGCGATGGAGTTTATGACTAAGTCAAAAAGACTGGCTTTTAAAGCGAATTTTAAAAAGCAGGTCGTAGGTATAATCGTAAAAAGCTTCGGACTTAACTTCAAACAAGACGACGGCGTGCATATGGATAACTTCTTGATGATTTATGATTGCAAGGTAAATAGATATCTTTGCGAGGATTTAATATATGGGCAAGTTGATGGGGTTAATATCGAGCTTAGCGACGTTCAAGCCTATGAGGTAAAAAGAATTACGGATGAAAAAAGCACGCAGACAATGAGATTTAGAGGGATACTTTTTGTGGCTGATTTTAATAAGAAGTTAGCCGCTACGACTCAAGTTTGCTTTAGAAGCTCTTATGATCTGGTTAAATACGGAGAGCGCGCGCAGATGGATAACGTGGAATTCGAGAAGTATTTTGATGTGTATTCAACCGATCAGATCGGCGCTAGATACGTGCTTACGCCAAGCATGATGGAAAAGATACATGCGCTATTTTTAAAGCTTGATCGCGCTATAAATATCGTTTTTGACGGCAGTAAAATTTACATCGCGATTGAGACCTTTAAGGATAACTTTGAAGCCAACATCAACAAATCTTTAAAAGATAACGCAACTATCGAGCTTTACAAAAAAGAGATAGAAAACCTCATAGATATCGTAAGAGAGCTAAATTTAAATGAAAAAATTTGGGTAAGTTAATCTTGAAATTTTAAATTTGACTATATGCTGAAATTTGATTGTTTTGATTAGATAAATTCGCTTGCTTAAGGAGAGTTTATGAAAGGAACGGTTCTAAATGCCGATACTATAGCCGCCGATGACGGTAAATACTACAAATTCAGCGAAGATGATTGTAAAAATGCTATAGCCGCTATCGGCGATAGGGTTCGCTTTAAGCCCGAAGGTACTCAAGCTAAAAATATATTTATTATACAGCCTGAAGATGAAAGCAAGCCGGCTGAAAATGAGCCTCAAAAAGAGCCTCAAAGAAGCGAGCAGACGATAAAAGCGGCAAGAGATTACGAATTGCTGTCAGTTGCTAAATGGCAAGGAATTTTATCTGCACTCTTGCCTGCTTTGATCAAAATATATATAGTGTTTTTTGATGTTTTTGGCAAAAAGCAAGAGATTCTTGAAGTCGTTGCGATTACGTCGGGGATGATACTAACTTATTGTGCGTTAAAAAATATCGCCACTATCTCGCAAAGCCCCGATATACACACTAATTACGCTAAATCCATGTTTATTTTGATCGGTTTGTCGGTGGTTATGATTATAGTGTCAAGCTTGATGCTTGAATTTGCAAATTTGACCTTAGTAGTTAAGCTTGCGGCTTTAGCTTTGCTTATATATGTGTTCATGATTCAATTTAACGTATTTTCCGAGCTTGCGCGTCTTACTCGCAACGGGCTTTTTAGGAAATATATCGTGTTTTACTCTGCCGGCTTTGTGATGGTCGTTTTGGATTTTTTAAGCTTCTTTGGCGGAATTTTTCTGCTTGTCAGCTTTTTTATCTATATTTTTGCATGGAAAGGTACTTTTGAGGTAGTGGATTTTAAAAGCGACGATCATTTTGTTTATAGATAAATTTGCAAATAATTGCGAATTCATGGCTTTAAACTTGATATGCAAGTGATAAATCGCCAAGTTTTTACCGCTCGTAACGTTTTAAAGATGTTTTATAAATTTTAGCCTCTTTATCGTTGCTTGCGATAAAATTTTCAAAACTCTCGCTTGTAAATCTTAAAGGCTTTTTATCTATCTCTCTTCTTATCCTTTGGCTTCTAGAGCCAAAATTTTCTTGATCTTCGGAGATTTTAAGTGTGAAATTTAGCTCCTTTATGTCTGAGTTTAAAATTTTACTCATGCACCGTCTTGGTCCGAGGATAAATTCGCTCTTGTTTTCAGGATAAATTTGTCTTAAAGATCGGATAAGCACTCCGCCAAATTTGCCATCTTTAGTTTCAAAGCAGATATCAAAGCCAAAGTTGTGAAAGAAAATTTCACCCGCTTTTGTGCTTCTTTTATAGACGTTTTTATCTTTGCTTGATAGATAAATTTCAATCTCTGCGAAGGCAAATTCAATCCCGGAAATTACAAGAGTGCGGTTTGTTATAAGATCTTTCATGAATTGCTCTAAAAATTTGTCTGAAATTTCACCGCTTAAGTCCAGCTTCGAAAAGTAGTTTTTTAAATTCTCATCGCCTTTCAAATTTGCCTCCGAATGATAAATTTAAACTAATTATACTGCAAATGAGTAATATGAGATTAATATATTTTTGATTATAATACTGATATAAATTATTATAAAGGTTAAAGATATGGAAAAGATTGGTTTTAATGATGACATCTCGGAAACTCTGCTTATAAATTTGTATTTTAGAAGCCTTGAAAACGAAGTAAAAGAGCCGATTTTAAGAGATGAGTTTTCAGGTGA